>JAOUPJ010000416.1 GCA_029879945.1 Gammaproteobacteria bacterium | reverse complement strand
CCAGGCTCTTGGCCAGGGGTTCAACCGACAGCAACACGCTGCTTACATTTTTTTCACTCCAGTCCAAGGCCACACTTTTTGCGAGAATATCGGCAATGAGCTGCACGCGATGAATTCCCAGCTCACTTACTATAATCTCATTGGCGGATAAAACTATGCCGTCCTCTCTGGATGGGTCCACCAAGACATGCAGTTCTTCCATCTCCCAATTTTGCAGCGGATTGATGGTTAGCGGGTTCAACACCGTCATAATATTTGCTTCGTCAAAGGGACCGACATTGAACAAAACCACCGCCCCATATCGAAACAATACTGCGCAGCCGGAATCCCCCACCTCTATAACGAGCGGAAATGAGGCAAGCCGTTTCGAAGACTCAAAGGTTTTGAGATCCAGGCGCTCCCCCAATAGCAGGGCGCGAATACTGACACGGTTACTTTCCTTGAATAGGGCAGTCGATGACATACGTTCTGAAACTTAAGGGTGGCCTTTTATAAACTCTCGAAAACTGTCCTTTTCGGACGGGGATGCCTTAGACCATCTGTCCTTCAGGTCTTTCAACAGCGCCGATTCGTTTTTGCCACAAGGGACGTTTTCGCTATCGACACAGCCAGAATTTGCAAAAAGCTTTCCAAATATTTCCGTTTTCCCAATCGTAAAGCCGGTGGGCTTTACTGCCACCCCTACTTTAGTGCTGCTGTCGACCAGGGATATGACTGGATTTTCTACAAATTTAATACCCTGCTCATAGGTTTCAGGCTCTTTAAAATCGAACAGGTATCGGCCACCCGTATTAAAATCCGCAACAACTGAGAGATAGTCACTTTTTACCACCCGATTTTCGTTATACTCGTCTGCCAGCATATCACTGTAACGCAGTATTATTTCATGGCGACCGGCACCAATCGTTACCGTAGTCATTGAACCTGCAAACATAGGTAGCGACACTTCAAGATTGTCCACCGAGATGAGGTCAAGGGAATTGGGCAGCATCATTATTGCCACTTTGCTATTTTCTTTTATAGTATGAGGAAGGCTCAGTTCTCGAGTAGTCTGGCATGACGCTAACAGCCCAACTAATATGAAGGACAAAACAAAATTGGCCCAATTTTTCAAACTTACTCCCCCTATTTTTTTATATTTTGCTAGATCTATCAAATCCGATGTACATCTATCTGCATGGCCTAAATAGTAGCAGCAACTCCTATAAGGTGAATTGGCTACGCCCCAGGGTATCACCGAGAGAGATGCTTTCACCCACTTATCCCGCTCACGACGCAGCGCTGGCGATTCCTGCTCTGACCAAACTGGTGGAAAACAATATCGATAAAAAACCGCTAGTTCTGATTGGTAGCTCTCTAGGTGGCTATTATGCACAATATCTAGCTCAAATATATCCTTGCGGCATTATATTTATCAATCCGGCGCTTTTGCCCAGCCACGAGCTAGAGAAACACAAAGGGCTACAGACAAATTACGATGGAAGCCAATATGAATTGACCGATGCGCATCTGGAGAAGCTTGAACAGCTTCGAGTCCATAGCGCCAATCCCGCCATCCCCTCACTGCTGCTTGTTGATGAAGACGATGAGGTGATTGACCCCAAGTTTGCTATTCAATACCTTCAAGGCCAAGCCGCAATGCGAATTTTTCCAGGGGGCAGCCATAGCTTTGAGCACCTGGAGCATGCCTTGGACGACATCGTGCGATTTCACGACAAACTTGTCTAATTATTAAACATTGACAGCCTGATTCAAATCTCATCTAATAGTCACAGCTTTTAAACCCCAGTTGTAACTTCACCGGAATCCTCTATGAATGATTTAAAAAATATGGCTATCTATGTGGCTGCCACGCTGGCGGTGATTTTTCTGTTGCTTGGGCTTGCCGCTTCCGGCACTGTATCCTCAGACAAAATCGGCATCATAGCCATCATATTGGTGATCGTCCTCCCTGTTCTCGTTGCCGTACGTGTCTCAAGCAAAAAAAAATAGCCTCGTATTAATCTAAAAACACCGAATTATCATTTAGATACATAAATATTTTCTAAAAATGGCCTATTTAGTAAACCCTATTGACTATTTAGTCAACAGGGTTTACTATTTTCGCATGAACGTAAACATGACCCCAACAGGCCGCCTCTTACTCAACGCTTTTCGTTGCTTCGAAAATACAGTAATCGAACAACTTGCGAACGCCTCCATTACCGACATCACCGCGTCGCACCTAAACGTTATGCGCCATCTGAACCCAGAAGGCTTGAGACTCACCGATTTGGCAAAAGACGCCAATCTCACGAAGCAAGCAACCAGCGCAATTGTGAAGGAACTCGTTGAACTGGGATATTTCGAAGTTCGACCCGACCCTCAGGATGGGCGAGCTAAAATCGTCCACTACACGACAAAAGGTCAGCAACTAAGAAAAACATCGATTGGAGTTGTGATTGATATTGAAAGGCATTTTCGAGATTTACTCGGCGAGTCATCGTATTTGACTCTTCGAAGCCAGTTACAGACATTGTGTTCCGGAGTTTAGCATGAAACAATTTAATGAATTTATATACACTGTCGATCAGGATCTAACTGTTTTAGGCATTAAAATGGACACGCGCATGACCATTGTGAGGATGCCAAACAATCAACTGCTTCTACACTCCCCTGTGCAGTTTTCCGAAGAACTCGCCAAAAAGAT
>JAOUPJ010000415.1 GCA_029879945.1 Gammaproteobacteria bacterium | reverse complement strand
TTGAGAATAATTTCTTGTTGAAGTTCGTTCAGCTGTTGAATGGGAATATTTTTCCGCAGCCCCCATATCACGGTACCTTGCTCGGTCTCCAACAACTTAAGGGACAGATGCACCGTATCACCACTACTTTGTATGGTGCCATCCACCAGGTAGTGCGCTCCTGTGTCCAATGCAATTTGTTTGGCATCACTGCCTGATTGGCGAAAATAATTTGCAGAGTTGCGCGACACCACGAGAAAACCAGGGGTTCTGGCCAGTTGTATGTTCATGTCATCAAAAAGTGCTTGCGCAAAAAACTGTACGGTTTCGTTTTCCTGTGTGCTAATAGGTAAAACCACGATGGTGATTCGTTTTTCCTTGGGGGCAGGGGGAATAGGAAACAGGCAGGCTTCACCGATTTCTTCGCTGCTTGCTAGAGCCCCTTGCGTGATCAGATCGCCGGTTTCACCCGGTTTTTGGGCCACAGGGGGGGCCTCTGTTTGAAGCGGGCCCACAAAGCGATAGCCCCTTCGGTGCAGGGTCGAAATATATCGCTGGGACTGGCCGTCATCGCCGATGGCTTTTCGAGCGGCCTTGATACAGCTGGTCAAGGTGGATTCACTCACGATTTTGCCTGCCCACAGCTTGTCCATCAACTCCTGTTTGCTGATGATACGAGTGTTGTTTTTTACTAAGTAATTAAGCAAATCAAAGACTTGTGGTTCAAGGGCGGTGGGCACGCCCTTGTGGCGCAACTCAAATCGAGTGGCATCTAACTCATAGTCATCAAAAACAAATCGCATGTGAGTGGCTCGTGAGCAGGTATCTATTAAAATCAATTCAACGGCCAATAATACCAAATATAGGCGGTATCACCTATTAGATTGGAAACGGCAGCGGGAAGAAGCAATTGGAGTCAGTCTGAATCTGTCCCCAACGACGCTTCCCGCTGCAATAAGGAAAGGAACGCTCAGTGTCCACTGCATATCGATATCAACTTGCACGGATTCTTTCCTGAAAAGTCGGCGCTACTGTTGCTTCTTTCCCGCCGTTAAAGAGTAGCCAAATGGCGAGGGACATTTCTCCGAAGATACTGGGGACGGCAACCAACATTAGAAATACATCGGCATAGTTCTCATAGTCTGCAATCGTGAAATGTGCGACGGTATCTACCATGTACATGAAACCGGAAACGATGAGAAAGAAAACAATAAATCTCGGTTTTCCGACGATCGCCGCAAGCGTAATCAGATGCATACCAAAGAAGAACAGACCAATTAACCAGATGGTATTGAAGTCGTTCACTCTATCCAAAATAGCGCTACTTGAATCGAGCGCAAGTACAGCGGGTAGGGAAAAAATTGCCACTGCCATGATGGTGGCGTGCATCATTCTAAACAGCGCGCTTAGACCGGAAAGGGGATTGCCTTTGTAGAGTTGAAAAAGACTCCAGGCTACCACCACATCAAAGACTACCGTTATCAAGAAAGCAATAATGCCCGCGCTAACGAGAGTGCGATCATGTTGAACGGTATTGAGTGGGTCCTGGAGTATCGATTCGAGAACGAAAAAATTGGCGAAAATGGCAGAGAAGAAAATAATCAGATAACTGATCCCTGTTATTATCGCGTACTGCCTTGATTCCAAGATTGTGTTCATAAGATTCCTCCTGTGCAGAAAATACCATGCGCTTCGGTTGGTCCATCTTTGTGGTATTTGACGGCTTTCATCACTTTCTTCCTCTTTTTTAGTTGCTGTTATAGCCATCCTAGTCTATGCAATGTAGAATGGGAATTACCTAAATATGCACTTTGAGTATGCAAAAACGTATGGACTGGCGATCGGTTACTTTTGACTGGAATAGGGCGAGGGCATTTCTCGTTACGGCGGAGGAGGGGTCCCTTTCAGCGGCAGCGCGGGCCTTGGGGATGACTCAACCCACATTGGGTCGCCAGGTTACGGCGCTCGAACGGGAATTGGGTGTGATCCTGTTTGAGCGAGTGGGTCATGGCCTGGTATTGACGCGCAGTGGACTCGATCTACTAGATCATGTCAGAGCCATGGGCAACGCGGCAAACCAAGTGTCGTTAGTAGCGAGTGGACAAACACAAGACCTTGAAGGTAGCGTTTGCATATCGGCAAGTGAGGTCTACTCGGTATTTGTCCTTCCACGCATCATTGCGAAGCTGCGCCAAATGGAGCCGAAGATACAAGTGGAGCTGGTTGCGAGCAATGAGGTCAGCGACCTACGGCGACGCGAGGCTGATATTGCGCTGCGGAACTTTGAACCCACACAACCCGAGTTGATCGCAAAAAAAATAAAGGAAGTGCCTGCGCATTTCTATGCAACAAAAAAGTATTTGGACCAGGTCGGTCATCCCCACTCGACAGAAGATTTACAGCAACTTGACTTCATTGGCTTTGAAAATCCTGGTACCTTGATTCACTATCTTAATGAGATGGGTTTGTTCCTTTCAGCCGATAATTTTCGTGTCATCACCTCAAGCTATCTCGCACATTGGGAGTTAGTGAAACAGGATTTGGGGATAGGCATGATGCCTGAAGAAATTGGCGATGCAGAGCCCATGGTTCAACGAGTTCTTCCGGACTTCCCGTCCTTAACATTTCCAATCTGGCTTACTACCCATCGTGAGCTTAGAACCAATCGGAGAATTCGAATTGTTTTTGACCTCTTGTCAAAGGAACTATAAT
>JAOUPJ010000414.1 GCA_029879945.1 Gammaproteobacteria bacterium | reverse complement strand
AATCTTTCTCGAACAGCACCTCTTACTTTCTTATTTTTTTCGAGGGCCCTTTTAAACTCATAATCTTCAGTTTTAACTAAAATCGCTATTTCAGGTTTTTCAACTGGAATATATTTTTCTGCATCACCGCGAATCGAAATCGTTCTATAGTTTTCCTTCAAAAGATAGCTTTTAAGCTCCTCGGGACCACCTTTCAAAACAGGCTCGGATTGCGCCGCTGCGACGCAAAGGAAAAGCATCACAAAATATATAACTCGTATTTTCATTATTTCTCCAAAAACTCTAACGCCGCGCTAAGCTGCCGGCGACCAAGAGCGCGGACGATTTTTGCGCGATAATCGCGTAGCGATAATATGCGCAAAAGAAGGCCCGCGGTCGCAGGTCAGTTTGAGCGCATTGTTAGGGTGATGATACTGAAACCAAACAATTCTCATAATCCATCGTTCTATTTTCGTCACCGGAGCCGCCAGTAAGTTGAAAACCAAAAGGAAGCAATGTAACAGAGTTTGTAGTACAAAGCTTTCCCTCTGCAGTAACTAAAAGAATCCCGCTAATTGGTTTAGATGACGGATCTTCAAACGCTTCCACCGATATTTCCACTGCCATTCCTTCCAATCCCTCTGGAGTGTTGACTGGTTGCGTTTCACGGTAATAAAGAAGCAAATCACTACCACTCTCAGAAAAACTACCGCTACATGATGAATCTGAAAAGTACTGAGTATTCAAATCTATCCTGCCATCGTTTCTAATATGATAAATACCCTTCACCCACTCCGATCCGCCTGATTCCTGACACCCACGGGTACTCCAACATCCAATGATTCTCGAGTTTGAACTATGACAATCTAAATCTTCGCCGTCTTTGTCAGACTCTGGATGAAAACATGATACCAATAGAGCTGAACAGAAAAACATAGCGATAACGTTACATAAATCTATTTTAACCTTCATAATTTATTTTATACTTGGTATTTTGAGGTTTACTATTTGTTTTAGAATGCTGCTATATTAGATAGCTAGTATCTTCCAAGTGTATTGCGTCCTAAAAAATACATCTACGAAAGATACGTAAATCACCCTAACGTCGCGCTAAGCTGCGTGCGACCATAAGCGAGGCCGACTTTTGCGCTACAATTCGCAACGCGAATAGCGCAAAAAAAGGACCGCGGTCGCAGGTCAGTTTCAGCGCATTGTTATGCGTAGTCATGCTTACGTAGTCGCACGTATTTACATCAAAAAGATCAACCCAACACCACAAATTACAAGTGGAAATAGAATCGAATTTTTTGGCGAGTATAAATAATATTGATCTAAGAAATTTCTATAATTAAGTAAACACGCCGAAAGTTGTGCTTAAATCATATTCTACATCGCTATATTGCCCCACCTAAAGCGCATGGTTTATATCATTTTTCAATTAAAAAACTATAATCCTCTGCATCTATATCTTTTATATATTGCCCGCCGCCAATTACATTTAGGATGACTTTATTTTGATGAAAGTTAATACTATATTTTTTACCTCTTACAGCCAGGCTAGAAACATAAGTAGCCGGAGTAGGAGACCACCCGTCGACGTTTTTTCTAAACCACTCACCAAGCTTTTTATGCTTTGGGTCAGCTGGGGTGATCTGTCTGCTAAGGGGGTATTCTACGAATTCTGCTACATTCACATGGTTTAAATGAAGACTATTCTTATAGTTAATATCACTGAAAGTAAGCACTTCGTTTTCATCGTAAAACTCAGAAGTCTCTAATTTGCAAGACAACAAAACAAAACATACCAAAATTAATACTAAATATTTCATTTCAGGTTATTACGCATAACGTTTAGGATGAGCTGCAAGCAACCATTAGCGGCGCTGGTTGTTTCGCTAAAATGGCGTCAGCCTTAGCGAAACAGAAAGCCCGCGGTTGATTGTCTGCTCCATCCAATTGTTAGGTGAATTTTTTCTTATCACCTAAGATAAATCGATAATCCAAGACCGATTGTTGTATCTCTGACATCCGTATCTTGGCCGGATACTCCCCCACCAGAATAACTTTTACGAACGTGTTCAGCGAAAACATTTCCCGATACCGTATCTGTAAAGTAGTGATTAAAACTCCCGATTACTTGCCAACCAGTAATATCGTTAGTGACATCTGAAAGTAAAGGATTATCGTTCTTGTATTCACCCTTACCGACAAAGGCCGATACTAAGCCTTTTACACTATCCTTCTCTCCCACACTAAAGTTCATACCAACTAACGGCCCATAGATAGTGCTCGTACTAGTAATCTTGTTCGTGCCGTGCAGCTCATTTCGATCACTGTGATTCACAAGCAATCCAAGACCAATATTTCGTTTCAAATAATATAACGATGATAACGATATAGCGACAGATTCAGCTTTGTATTCCGTACCTGAATCTGATTTATAGTCAGTCGAAGTAAATAGCGATGTACTACCACCTGTCACTTCAAGCGTTCCTTTGTTAAGATCCTTTGTTAATACCGGCCCTACTAAACAACAGAATAAAAATATTACCATTATCATAATAGCAATTCTTTTCGCCATATTACTCTCCTTTCATACTCGGTAGTTAAATCTTAAAGAAATCTAATTCACCTAACGTGGCGCTAAGCTGCTCGCAGCAAGCGGGGCGTAGCCCGCGGCAAGAGTCAGCTTCAGCGCTTTGTTATCTGCTCT
>JAOUPJ010000413.1 GCA_029879945.1 Gammaproteobacteria bacterium | reverse complement strand
CAGGAATAGTCTCCAGAGGGGGTTCCATCATGGCCAAGTGGTGCCTGGCGCATCACAAAGAAAATTTCCTCTACACAAACTTTGAAGAGATTTGCGAAATCATGAAGGCCTATGATGTCTCCTTTTCATTGGGAGACGGCTTAAGACCCGGCTCCCTGGCGGACGCCAATGACGCGGCCCAGTTTGGTGAACTGGAGGCCCTGGGCGAATTGACCGATATCGCCTGGAAACATGATGTGCAAACCATGATAGAAGGGCCGGGTCATGTCCCGATGCACATGATCAAAGAGAACATGGACAAACAGTTGGAATGTTGCAAAGAGGCACCCTTCTACACACTGGGCCCATTGACCACCGATATTGCCCCCGGATACGATCACATCACTTCGGCGATCGGTGCAGCGATGATTGGATGGTACGGTACCGCCATGCTGTGTTATGTCACACCCAAAGAACACCTGGGTCTGCCTAATCGCGATGACGTGCGTGAAGGGATCATCACATACAAAATCGCGGCTCATGCTGCAGACTTGGCCAAGGGGCACCCTGGTGCGCAGATTCGTGACAATGCCTTATCTCAAGCCCGATTTGAATTTCGTTGGGAAGACCAGTTTAATCTGGCCCTGGATCCCTTCCGCGCTCGCGATTTTCACGATCAGACCATGCCCAAGCAGGCCCATAAGGTGGCGCATTTTTGTTCCATGTGCGGCCCAAGTTTCTGTTCCATGAAAATTACTCAGGATGTGAGGGATTATGCGGCAAAGAAGGGTCTATCTGAGGAACAGGCTGTCGAGGCAGGCATGAAGGAAATGTCTGTTGAATTCAAACGCAGAGGCAGTGAAGTCTATCAGTCCTTGGAAAAAGACGAGCTAGTATCGTAAGGCGTAATACACGCGGCCCATTAGTTCGTGTAAGGCATAGCGGCTCACGGCCAGTGAATCGCTATCAGGTACGAAATCGGATGCTCGCAGTGGGCCAGAAACTAGGCCTTCAAACGACGTGGGTGCGGGAACGACTTCCAAACCTAATTCCTCAAAAAGGGGCACCGCCCGCGCCAGGTGCATGGCGGTAGTCACCAAATAGATGCGCTTTACACCTCCTTTTTTTAACATTGGTACGGAAAATTGGGCGTTTTGAAATGTATCTCGAGACCCCTTTTCTTCCCAGCGCGGAAGAATTCCATATTCTTCTTTTAGTATCCTGCTCATGACTTCTGCTTCAGAATAGCGATCAGTGGCTGATTTTCCTCCAGTCACTAATAGGGGCAGTCCGGTTATTCGATGTAGCCTGGCACCGTAACGGACCCGTTTAAGTGTGTGGTCACTGGCGGTGACGCCGCCAAATTCGGGCGCGTTGTGGCGCTTGCCTCCACCCAGGATCACAATGGCCTGCACACTTGATTTCTTGAGCTGTTCGGTTGTCAACACGCCGTATTTTTCACTCAGGCTGGCAAGTGCGCCACTCACTAAAGGGAGGCTAAGCAGCAGTAACAGGACGGTGGAAGCCAACCCGATGCGTAGCCCTAGTCTGGTTTTTCCCCCGTAGATGAGTAGAAACGATAGGAAAAATAGCAGCACAAAAACGAGCGGCGGGAGCACGGCGGCTTTGAGGACTTGAGTTAGGAAAAAACTAAATTCAGACATCGGTACACATTTAGCACTTCGGTGCAGATTCCTTTAGACTTAGGGTGTTCGCGTTCAAATCGGCTTGGACTCAGTGTGAAGGACTTGCAGCATTTTCGCCAATTGACCAGGAAGACTCAATGACCAGTAAACGTATGACGAAGAAGACCAAACGGTCACCCAAACCTAAAATGGCTACTACAGCAGATCGCCATGTCTTATACCAGAAATCGGTTCAATCGCCAGAGTTTGAGCTGGAATTTTTTATCGATCGCTTCGAGGAGCATCGTCAACGTAAACCACATCTGATGCGAGAAGATTTCTGTGGGACCGCATTTTTATCCACAGAATGGTGCAAGCTAGACCCTGAAAACAAAGCAATAGGTGTTGATCTGTGTCAGGATACGATGGATTGGGGTGTGCAGCACAACCTGATTCCCGCCGGTGAGGAAGTGTCGTCTCGCGTGAGGCTATTAAATCATGACGTGCTTACGGTAGAAACAGATAAAGTAGATTTTACTTGTGCCATGAATTTCAGTTTCTGTACGTTTAAAACTCGCGGAGTTTTAAGAAGTTATTTTGAAAATGTAAGAAAAGGGCTTAAGTCAGATGGGATTCTCTATCTCGACTTGATGGGCGGAACCCAAACCATTGATGTGATCGAGGAAGATAGGGAAATTGATGATGAGGATTTTCTCTACGTCTGGGAGCAGGAGAAGTTCAATCCCATTACCAATGAGATCTTGTGCCACATCCATTTCGATTTTCCCGACGGGTCTCGTCTCGAAAACGCGTTTAGCTACGATTGGCGTTTGTGGTCCATTCCGGAACTGAAAGAAATTGCCCTGGAGGCTGGATTCAAGAGTTTCCATGTCTATTGGGAAGAGTTCGAAGAAGACGAGGACTCCGATGATGAATACTTGGATGGTACGGGTGAGTATTCTGAAGTCTTTGAGGTGGACCAGCAGGAATCTTGGCTGGCCTATATAGTCATAAAGGTTTAAAGAACTAACGGATTAGATCACTATGCAAGGCCGAGGACTCATTCTTTTCGTACTGTTCATCGTTCTG
>JAOUPJ010000116.1 GCA_029879945.1 Gammaproteobacteria bacterium | reverse complement strand
ATAGTGCCAACGTTCCCTCCCCTTCTTTTTTTGTATGACCAGACCTGCATCCACCAGCACATTCAGATGCTTCATCACCGCAAAGCGAGTCATTGTTGTAAAACAGGCACTCAAATCTCCCGTTGTGCGCGGTTTGTGACGCAACAGATCCAGGATATCTCTACGTGTCTGGTCGTTTAATGCCTTCCATACCAAGGAAGATTCAGCTGATATCATATGTGACCATATAGTCACATATTAATTTAGACGCTGTCAAGCCTAGATAAGCTAGAAAATTCCAAGGAAGGGGGGGTAAACTGTGACACCCACCATAGAGCTGGGAAAAAGCTGTGCTGAGTTAGCATTCTGTCTAGCACGGTCCACGAAATCGGGTAACCTTTAATAGGTCATCATGGTCATTTGTTGGAAGTTATAGCGAGAGTAATTCTTTTAAATGACGGTTTTCTAATTTCGCTGTTCCCTATAGTGGAGAGCCAGTTTAATTTTCTGGACTAATCGTTATGTCCCACAAAAGGTATTCACAACTACCTCTCCAGGCTTAGGTGGCTGCATATAGGTATCTTTCCCTTGTTGATACGTAAACGGGTTTTCCAGCACCGTGTGTAATTCGTGGAACGGTTCAAAATTGTTATTGTCTTCCGCCGCACGAATGACCTTTTCGATTTGATGATTTCGGGGGATATATACGGGATTGATTGCTCCCATCTGCGCCTGTCTTTCTGTATCGGTCTGGGTTTCCAATTCGAGTCGCTTACGCCATTGCCGTAGCCAGTCTTTTATTTTTTCGGAATTGGAAAATAGCCCATGGAAGGATTCGTCTTTTTCATTGGCTGATGCATCCATTTGAGACAGGTGATGGAAAGCCAAGGTAAAGTCTGCTTCACTCTCAGCCATTGTATTAAGCAGGCCCTCTACTAGAGACTTGTCCTCCGCATCATTAACGCTCGCCGTTAATCCCAACTTGCTGCGCATATTGATAAGCCAGGCTGCGTCATAGTGAGGAGCAAACCCCTTCAGGATGCTCGTCGCCTGCTCCACCGCCACGTCCACGTCTTCATTAAATAAGGGTAACAGGGCTTCGGCGAGACGGGTAAGATTCCACAAACCAATAGAGGGTTGTTCCTGATAGGCATAACGCCCACGTTTGTCGATAAAACTATAGACTTGATCATAACGAAAATAGTCCATAAACGCACAGGGACCGTAGTCGATAGTCTCACCGGCAATGGACATATTGTCGGTATTCATCACGCCGTGAATGAAGCCAAGACACATCCACTTGGCGATGAGTTGTGCTTGTCTAGTCACCACCGCCTTGAAAAGAGCGAGGTACTTGTCCTCCCCGTTAGAATGCTCCGGATAATTGCACTCGAGAACATAGTCCGCCAGTTTTTGGAGCGAGTCCAAGTCCTGCTGTGCGGCAAAATACTGGAATGTACCTACCCGTATGAAGCTTGACGCAATGCGGGTGATTACCCCCCCAGGAATTTTCTGCTCACGCCACACCTGCTCACCGCTGCTCACCGCCGCCAGGGCACGCGTAGTGGGTACACCCAGTTTATGCATGGCCTCGCTGAGTAGATATTCGCGCAAAACAGGCCCCAGGGCAGATCGTCCATCTCCTCCGCGTGAAAAACGGGTGCGCCCCGATCCTTTCAGTTGCACGTCCATAGAGCCACCCTCAAGGCGTGTCAGCTCACCAAGATAAATAGCCCTGCCGTCACCTAGCTGCGGATTAAAGTGCCCAAACTGATGGCCTGCGTAAGCCATGGCAAGCGGCACACTGCTTTCGTGGACCTGATTACCGGAAAACATCTGTGTTAGCATGTGCTCGTCAAAGGTACTTAGGGAGCCCGCGAATTCTTTGGCCAACTCGTGATTGAAAATGATTAGACTAGGCTGTGCAACCGGCTGGGGGGAGGTTTGCTGATAGAACTCTTCACCGAGTTCAAGATAACGGTTTGTAAAAATCATAGTGGGCGGTAAAACCAGGAGATTGAAGGCGCAGTCTACCTGCCTATTTGCCACATGTTCAACCATCCTAATCATGTGGTTGGGAGTCCGCTAGCCAGATACCCCTACACGATCTATTGTTGAAATTCTTTCTGAATTGCGCGAATTTATCAATCTATTAAAATATGCATCCCGGAAGGACAAACCATGTTACAAGTCAATCAAGCCGCGCCGTCATTCTCCAGCCCAAATCAAGACGATAAGACCATTCGCCTCAGTGACTATCGGGGCTCCCAAAACGTGGTACTCTATTTTTACCCCAAAGACGACACCCCTGGCTGCACCATCGAAGCACAGCAATTCACCCAATTGGCTGCCGAATTTGCCAAGGTAGACACGGCTATTATCGGTGTGAGTAAAGACGACTGTGGCAGTCACCGTGCGTTTATCGAAAAGTATGATCTCAATGTAGAACTCCTGGCAGACACCAAGGGTGAGCTATGCGAGGCATATGGCGTGTGGCAGGAAAAGGAAAAAAACGGAATCAAAAAAATGGGCATTGTGCGCTCCACGTTTATCATCGACAAAGCTGGAACCTTGGTCGATGTTGAATACGGAGTAACAGCCGACGGACATGCGCAAGCGGTATTAGAGATAGTGAAAAGCATTTAGCATTACCCCACCCTATTTACCTAACACCATCTTCACCGGGACCAAGTACACTTAAAATATATAGGGCCTTAAATAAATAGCTGATAAGCGATTTGTGAGATAGGATAGTGCCCTTTATAGAAAATAATACCTATATTGGGAGGGTCTAATAATGCATTCGTTTGATGGCTTATCTCGCTTTGTCCTGACAACAATTGTGAGTTTTGGATTGTTGCTCGCATTTCATTCGGGCTTTGCTGCTGGCCAAGCCAAAGTTTCTAAAGAATATGTTTTCTCTGCCAATCAAGCGAGCGATAGTCTTTCGGCCTATCGACTCGATGAAGCCACCGGGCATTTGGAGTCCATATCCAGTTCTCCGATAAAAGTGGGAAGATATCCGGTTTCAATTTCATCACACCCGAACGGGCACGTCGTCTATGTCGTAAATCAAGGAACACGCACCATTTCTGTGTTTTCCGTCGATTCTGAGACAGACACACTCAATGAAATTCCTGGATCGCCCTATGATGTAGGTGTACACCCTGATGCAATCGCAATTCATCCCAAGGGTCGTTGGGCATTTATCACCAAAGAGGACGAGAACAAGCTGAGGATCTACAAAATTGACCCCAAATCCTATGGTCTCGGTGAAATGGTTAAAGCGGTAGATACCGGTAAACATCCCATAAGTGTTACGGTTTCGCCCAATGGTCGATTTGTCTATGTCTCTAACTTTTACGCGCACTCGATTAGCGCCTATCGTTTTGATGAGGTCAGCGGTGAAATGACTGCATCGAAAAATTTTGCGCAGACCGAAGATAGACCTATCTACATTCGTGTCGATGCGCAAAATAAGTTTGCCTATGTTGCCAACTATGGTGATATTTCCGTTTCAGCCTTTACCATTGATTCGCGCACCGGTGATTTAACTCCCATTAAAGGCTCTCCGTTTCTGGCAGGGTCGCAACCCTATTCACTCACGGTAGATCCCAGCCAACAGTTTCTCTATGTAGCAAATTGGGGAAGCCACGATGTGAGTGCGTTTCGCCGCGATGAGAAAACTGGCGCATTAATAGAGATTCAAGGTTCACCTTATAAGGCAGACTGGTTTCCCTATGCAGTTGTGGTTGATCCCCACGATCACTATGTCTATGTGGCAAATAACGGCGCAGCCAACATCAGCGCTTACGAAATGAATAACCGCAGTGGCGAGCTTACTTCAATCGAAACCGTTCCTTCGGGTTTAGGCCCCTATGGCTTGACAGTAATGTACGTTGAAGACTAAAAATTCGCTTAGCTATCGCAGAATCAGGATTAGATGGGGCTAGCAGTTCTGCCCCTGTTCTTTCCTTCGCACCGACCCGACTAGTGTAGGCTTTTTAACGAAGCCTGTTTCACGTCCTATTCCATTTAGAATAGCTATCTCTATCCATATCTACTATTTCCACTGTTATCACCGAGACAGGAAGCGAAAGCGCGGATACGCTCACGAGTATGGTTTCTGCCAAACGTTTCTTGTTATCTGCATCCCGACCGGACTTGATTCTGGCCTGTACGTGAATATAGGGTCCACCTTCTATACCATTGGTGAATTCACTAAATGGATAGGCCCGGGTTCGAATATGGCTCACCTCAAAAAGGCCGCTACTGCTTACAGCATCGTGTATATGCCTCAAGACAGTTTTTAGCTCTTGTTCACCTAGTGCAGATTCGACGTATTCAACTACGATATGAGGCACTCGATCTCCTTGTATCTCGATGTTAGCTAAGCCTGAGCAGGGTCAGGGCTACCCAAGGTTGAGACGAGATTTGTCTCTTACTTACTGAGCCGAAGCGTACGACCGCTACCTTCACCCGGATAGACAAAATGATTGGCCCCGGGATACGCATAGCCGTTAATTAAAACACGGCGTAGTGTTTTGGAGGTATTTTCAAAACTGGCGTGGGCAGTATAAGGGCCAAAAAGCAGGAGTGTGCCAGCTCGCCCGGTTACCGTAACAATTTTCTCGTTCTCGAACATTTCAGGAATATGAGAATCGTATTCCTCATCATAGTCATGCTGCCCAAAATCGACCCTTCCCCAATTTGAGCTACCGTTTACAAACATGAGTGGCCCGTTTTCTTCGGTCATGTCGTCTACACACAATGCAGTCTGAATATAGCTCCCACAGCCATTCAGATCTTGCCAGGTGCCCGGTCCGCGGTCGCGGTGAATAATATCTTGATGCCAATCAAAACGGACACCGTCACCCGGTCGTTTGAAATGGGCCTGATTTAAAAGATGGTCAGCAGAATCCGAACCCAGCAGTTGCAGGGCCGGCTCAAGAATCCGGGGATCTTCTCCCACTTTAAGCAACTCCGGTTGACAGCCCCCTGCCCAGACGACCCGTTTAACAATGATGTCGTCTTTGCCTTCTGCCAGAACAAAATAAGAACCGTCGGAAAGTTGGGTAGTACGCAGCTTACGAGCTCGGGCGAACAGATCATCAAAACAGTTCCGCATCACCTCAATCTCTGCCGGGTTAAAAACATCCGGTATGGCAATCCAGCCTATATCGTGAAAATCATCTATCTGCTGTTGCGTAAGTTTCACCCAAGCCTCTCCAGTACAATGTGAATACACAAATTCAAGAGCAATTCCCGGCCTTGTCTGTATTAAAACAGTGTTGTGAAACCATTTCACCACCCTCAGGAACGAAGTGATTATAACATATTAATATCTATGGATAAATCTGATTTTTAGGCAGCAAAATTTCGGCTGAGATTTGAACGGGGAACCAGCTCAGTGTATCACTATCATCAGACACGTTTCGTGTGCTAGCGCTTCTCCCTTGCCTACCTGAAAAACATTTACCGACTTCGCGAAATGTATAACGGCAGGCAAGACGAGCCTCTTTATAGGTTCGATTCTACATGTAGATCTTGTGGCCAATACGAGCTGCCGGGATTCTTGATATAGAAGACCAGCCCGGTGTTTTGTGGTATTTTCTTTTTTCGTAAAAGGCGTAGCAGGAGTGGGAAGTGAGCAATCATCGCGAAATAAATAGCCAAACAAGTCAGGTGTGGAGCAACCATGTTTCTGTTCCGGATACTCCAGCCGGGTTCACGGTTCGCACCACTTATCCAACAAACCCTAACGGTGTTGAGGTGATGTTGGAGCGTTGGGAAGCAGGCTCTGAAGAACCGCCGCATTCCCATCCCGGAGACGATATGACCATCGTGGTCGAAGGGAAGATGTCCATTCAGTTTTTCACTAAAACTGAAAATGGCTTGGTCCCAGATGGCGAGAAGATCATTCTCAACCAAGGTCAAACCGGATATATACAAGCAAATCGTATCCACGATGCAAAATATCTGGAAGACTGCAAGCTGGTCTACGTGCACGACAAGGCATTTGGTTTTGTGGATGAGCGTAGTTAAAAGCCGGATATTGTTTACCGGGGTTCATACCTGACGATTACTTTGCTCTATAATGTCCAACCTAATGGGTCACATCAGCGATTCTGTTACTCGTTTGCAATATGTGGCATATAAGTTCTAAATCCATCTTTTCCAGTTGTCGTCAACTTGACATCCCTGTTTAACCTTAACTAGTATTTCCTTCATGAAGTTGTACGCACTGACATCTACTGCAAAAGCTAAGTGACAAGCAAGTATGACACAAGCACCCGTAGTTTCTACAGCCAACTTATTCCAGTTCATACTTCCTGCCCATCAGGCAGGTCTACCCATGGAGGAGCTTTGTGCCATCGCTGGCTTGGAGCCATCGCGTTTGTATGACTATGAAACAACGTATCCGGCATCGGTGGTTAAGACACTGCTTAAAAAAGCCGTGGAACACAGTGGCGACGAATATTTCTGGTTGAAAGCGGCCCGGCCTGAGTTGGTGTCGACGAACAATCTGTTCTTGTACATATTATTCCAGGCCAAGACTTTCTCGGAATTTATGTTACGGGCCGAACGATTATACAATTATTTCACCGATGAGTTGGCTCCGACTCATCGTATGATGGATGATCACTATATCTACCAAGCGAACTTCTATAATCCAGAGCCAGAGGTGTCACCCTATCGGGTGGACTGGTGGTTTGCCATCAGCACACTGTACTCGACACTATTTGCCGGTGAACAGTACAAAATGACTGAAATTCATCTAAGTGCCCCTTTTAACGACCGGGCAGACATTTACGAAGAGTTCTTTCAAACGCCTGTGCTCATCAATCAGCCTCAGCTCGCTTTTTGTTCACCACTCAGCAATTTAGACTTGCCGAATATACGCAATCCACATGATCCGCACCTGGAACAGCTATTGATGCATCAACTCCATAGCCATATGCAATGTAGCTCTCCATCAGCTACATTTCTTCAAAAAATCCATGAGGTGTTGCGTCAACAATTGCCTAACGGAACACCAAATCTGGATTCAGTCGCCTCGCAACTCGCAATGAGCTCTCGCAGCCTGCAACGTAAGCTTGCCGATGAAGGAAGCAGTTTCAACGAACAGGTTCGTCTATTGCGTTCAGAACTCGCCACCCACTACCTTAAACAGCAGGAACTGAGTATTTCACAAATTGCTTACCTACTCGGCTTTCAAGATAACCGCTCGCTTACGGTGGCGTTTCGAAAATGGTTTGGTATGACACCAAGCGAGTACCGTCAGAAAAACACGGTTCCCGAACATGAGAATGCCTAAATTATACCTCTATTATATTTTCTCGTAGTGTGATGCGATATCCTAGCTGGCGCAATTAGCCAATAGAATGGCGTGACTCACCAACAATTAGATTTGATTTTTTCCGTAATTTTGTCAAATTAATTTTTCCTGCTTTCTCTCCAAAATACTTCTCATCATTGGCGTTATCGGCCAATAGTATGGCGTGATCGACCAATGATGTAACTCACCTCCTTGCCGCAATAAAGCTACGTGAATTTGTTTTTTTTAAATATCAGGAGATCGTAGCTATGAACAAGGAATTTTCCAGAGCGGCAAGCGTCTGCTTGCTCTCTTCCTCCCTAATATTGGTAGCCTGCTCGCAGACCGAAGACGAGACATACTCAGTTAGTGGCACCGTCTCTGGCCTGTCCCGCGTCGTATCACTTACCCTAGACAGCGAGACCATCCAGGTAGAGGCCGACGGCGATTTTGCTTTTGCCAATCCATTGGCGGACGGTAGCAGCATCAATATCAGCGCCAGCGAAAACATGTTTCAACGCTGTGATGTCGGTGGACCCACTAGCGTTAGTGGTGCTGACGTGACTGACATTACTGTGGAGTGTACAACGACAAAATATTTTGTTGGGGCCGATGCGACGGCAGGAGAAGAGCTTTGGCGCACAGACGGAACCGTGGAGGGCACCTATATAGTAAAGGACATCAATAGCGGAAGCGCCAACAGCGGGGTCGATCAACTCACCGAAATGGGCGATCAGCTGTTTTTTACCGCAAATAACGGCGTCGATGGTATTGAGCTATGGAAAAGTGACGGTAGCGCAGCCGGCACTATGATGCTCAAGGACATCACCCCATCGGGATATTCTACTCCACAACAGTTGACTCCAATGGGCAATATACTTTTCTTCAGCGCGAATGATGGCGTTAATGGAAGCGATCTATGGAAAAGCGACGGCACAGTTGCCGGTACGGTCAAGGTAAAAGAGATGGGAGGTACTGGGGGAGGTGGACCCGGATTTATCACTGCAATGGGAAACAACATTTACTTCCAGGCTAGTGATGGTGTCGCTGGTTGGGAATTGTGGACTAGCGACGGCACCACGGACGGAACCTTTATGTTAGCCGATTTGGTGGATGGCGCTGCATACGGAAACCCGGGTCGTTTCACCCAGGTGGGAGACACCCTATACTTTGTGGCCGACATAGACGGCGTAGTAGATTCCGCCCTTTGGAAGACCGATGGCACCGCCCAAGGCACGACTGTGGTGAAAAATTTTAACGCAGGAAACAGTGACTTTATTTCCGATCTCACCCCAGTCAATGGCGAACTTTACCTGATGGCTTCCGAGACAGACCTCAGTGAGGATAAAAAACTCTGGAAAACCGACGGCACCACTACCACTCTAATCAATGTCACCAATACCAATGGCGATGTGTCTGCTAATGGCGAGTTGACGGCCTTCGGTAACGAACTCTACTTTAAATCCTTAGATTTGACCGATGGTATTGAGTTATGGAAGACAGATGGCACTGATGCAGGAACTGTTATGGTGAAGCTTGTGGACTCTGTTCTTACTCTAAATCCTATCGGGCTTGTGGCAGCTTCTGAGCATCTCTATTTTACTGCAACAGATGCCACCAATGGCAAGGCACTGTGGAAGACCGATGGCACAGAGACCGGTACGGTTTTGGTGAAAGATATTGACACCACTACCGCTCTCAATTTGCGAAGCTTGAAAGACTCGAATGCGCCTCCTTTTACCTGGGCATTTGGCAATGTGATTTACTTCTGGGACGCCAACCAATTCCCGTGGGCCCTTTATCGAAGCGATGGCACCGACGCAGGCACTTACACCATTACACCCAGCACATTACAATACCCACCTGGCGGAGGAACCTAGTAGATTTTAAAAGCGGGTATGTTGCATGTTTTAGTCTACACCCCGGCGATAAGTCGGGGTGAATTTATTTTACCGTTGTGGGTCTAACTCCATCCAAACCCAACTCCAACAACAGTTCCATATTTCTATCGGGTATGGCGTCCACATCCATCTGCCCTCTCGCTTTTTCGATGCTGTCTTCACGTATTAAGTGAAACATGGGATAAGGTGATCGGTTGGTGTAATTACGAACGTCGTCTTGTTCAAGATCGGCAAACTGATACTGCGGATGAAAACTAGCGATTTGTATAATGCCGTCCACTTGTAATTCTTCGATGAGCGCGTCTGCCACATCAAGAAATTCGTTATAGTCTAGAAAATCATTAAACATATCAGGAACAATAACAAGACTAGTCTCCAGTTCTTCTGGATCGGCCTCTTTTAGCTTTAGAATTTCATCAATTAAATAATCGACAAGCTCGTCTACATTGTTAGCGGCACTAACTGCATAACGAATACGGTCTTCCTTAAAAGGCTTTGCAGCGAAAGGACATAGCGAGTGTTTTATAACGAAGCCTTGTAACCAGGCCTTGGTCTGAAGAACAATCTTGTTTTGGTTCGCGGAGTCAGTCATTTTGAGGCCTTATCAGTCAATAGCACTTCATCACCGAGCCTCACCTCGCCTTCTCGAATTACACGACAACACACCCCACCCCGCCAATGTTTATCCAAAACATTCAATAAACCCGGTGCTGCTTCTTCCATGCGTTCACAGGGGTCTGTCTCCTGGGTTATTTGTAATTCTACATCGCCAATTCTGATGACTTGTCCCGCGGTCTGTTCCAGGTCCAAATCATCAATGAGTAGATTGGCGCGCCGTGCAGTCCAGGGCAGATCAGTTCCCAGTTCAGATACGGTCTCCTGCCAGGCCTTTTGAGATAAAACCGTCACCTGGCGCCGAGAGGGTTTACCGCGAAAATCGTCTGCCACGCCC
>JAOUPJ010000412.1 GCA_029879945.1 Gammaproteobacteria bacterium | reverse complement strand
ATAAGTATCACCGTAACAGATGGTAGGCTGAGTAGCGTGCTCGGTCCGTTCTCGATCAATGTACAGCCATCCACAAACCCTGATGACAAGCTTGTTATTTACAATATATCAAACCCCGCGTATCAGCTCGGCGTATTGGGCTTGGGTGAATTACCTTATGTCGATCGAAGTTACGCGATTTCAGCATTACCCACTCACTATGCAGGACAAACCTTGATACGTACGCGGAATGATGACAAGTTCAGCACACTTTCAAGTTTCCTTACCTTTGAAATAAACGTAGGCGCTTATGTGCGTGTTGCCATCGATAAGCGTGTGTCCAACACGCCTTCCTGGTTGGCGGATTGGTCTCTCACGGGCTACGCAATAGAAGTCGGCGCAGTTGTCTATACTGTCTATGAGAAATATTTTCCAGCAGGGCAGGTGGTTTTGGGTGGAAACTTTGGAATAACCACCTCAAGCATGTATATGGTTTTCGCCAGTAAGACATCGAACGGTGTTGTGCCTTTGGCCAAAAGCGATATCTTTAACACGCTGGACAATCAAGAGATCACGCTGGATGTGTTGGCTAACGACCTGAATCTGGATAACCTTCCGGTAACGGTGTCCATCGAAAGTGGAAGTACACACGCGCTCTTGTCCGTAATGGATAACAAAATCGTTTATACCCCGAATGGAACATTCAATGGTGAGGATAGTTTTACGTATCGCGTAAGCGATAAGGACGGCGACTATTCGATTGCGACAGCTACTGTGAATGTTTCCTGTGGGACATGCCTGCAGAATGTGATGTTGACACTCTCCTGGAATCCGAATCCGAGCGAAGAGCTGGTGCAGGCGTATCGAATATACTTTGGGCTGGATGGGCAACTGGAGTCAACTCCACGTTTTCAGCTAAGTGGAACGAGTGCCAATTTTAACTTGGCCGCACCGAGCATTGAAATCGATGCCGGAGCAAGCCTCGGCTTAAAAACCAATGATTTTGCCTGCTTCGCCATCAGTGCAATCAATCTGAGCGGGGAATCGGCACTGAGCGATCCGATATGTTCTACGATGTAGCGACGACTCCTTTGCGAGGGTGTCGATATCGGGTGCGAGTTCTGATTCGCAACACTAAGCCTAGCATCATTATGGCATAGATAGGCCATGAAAGAGATCCGAATACGGTTCTCTTTTCTGTAGAGGTTGAGTGTACGGATATATCATCGTTTAAGGGTTTGTTCGGGGATTCGGTGGCTAGCAATGGGAGCCCGTCAAGCTCCATTTGTCCAATTCCCTCCATATAAACTACGTCCCGCGAAAAGTAGTAGACACCGTCTACGGCGAAAGTTACCTTGAGCGTTATGGTGTTATAGACTTGTCCTCGCCAATTGCTTGTTCCCGTTGCAATAAGCTGGTAGGAGTAATTCATTTGGTCGGTGTAGCCAGTCGTGTCGCCGTTTCTAACCGTCATGGTCGCTATACCAGTTACGATTTCTCCCAGTTTCAGTTTATACGGATATACCAACATCCCGGAGTATTCTATCGTTCGGGCCGGAGAATAGCTGTTGTTCTGTTCGCCAGTCAGATAGAGTCCGTCCGCTCGTTTCTCATAGAACATAGTCCAGTTAGAGTCAGAAATCTTACTTACATATTTGTTGGGTATGGCTGATGATTCAATCCGCAACTCTCGCTGCGTAAATTCGTTCCCGTAGGTCCGAACGTAATCCCCCATTGGAAAGTAGTCGTATAGATCCAGTGTTTCAAAGTTATCGGCTACGTCGGGTTTAAAGCCTGAGTTGATTTCAAAGCTATTGTTAACTCCGTCTCCATCATAATCCTTAAAACCGTCAGTAGGATCCGTTTCATCCAGAAAATCGTATCCTTGTTCAATCGTGTTGGAAATGCCATCTCCATCCAAATCGTCATCACAAACATCGCCCTTACCATCGCGATCCATATCACTCTGGTCGGGGTTAGATATACTTGGGCAGTTGTCCAGATAGTCGGAATACAGGTCACCGTCACTATCAACTGGCCGATTGTCAGTTTCGTCACATAGATCACCAATACCATCGTTGTCTATATCACTTTGATCCGGGTTCGATATGCTGGGGCAATTGTCTTTAGGATTTCCGTAGCCGTCGCCGTCGGGATCATCGGAGTAAGGATCATTATCGCAAATGTCACCAATTCCATCGTCGTCTGAGTCGGTTTGCCAACTGTTTGGATCGGCGGGGCAATTGTCGGTGGAATCCGGTACACCGTCCCCGTCACTATCTTTACCGAAAGAAAAGTCGTCAACGGCAATGAAGGATTCGGATTCATTTCCGTAGAGGTAGTCAGGCACAACTTGTAGTGAAATTTTATGGGTTCCTGCAGGTATCTGTACTGAGATGACTTCCCAACTTGTGTCTACACTGAGAGTTCTTGTTAACTTGTCGTCTAGGAGAATTTTTAAATAATACCGGTAGTAGTGGCTTCCGTATCCCCTATATCGAAAATTCAAAACTCCCTTGGAAAACACGTTTGTAAAACTAACTTCACTGGATTCGGTGCTCGTCTTAAAGAAAGTAGAGCGTAAACTGAATTTGCTGTTGTAGCCGTCATTGTGAATGAGCCACGGTAGGCTGTTTTGGGAATTATCAAATTCAGCTGGCCAGCCAGATTCAAAATCTTCTACATGAGAAACGATAGGTGTTGGCACAGAGCTCGGGTCTTTGAG
>JAOUPJ010000411.1 GCA_029879945.1 Gammaproteobacteria bacterium | reverse complement strand
GGGGTTTTGCTGCTGCTTTTTTATATTGTCAGCATTTTGCTTAGTGGCGCTAAGCCAGTCTTCTTGCTAACAGATATTGCGGTTTTTGTGTTGATTATAGGTGTGGCGGCCTTGATCCGTTACTCCAGTAAAAAAGAGCATTTACGTGACTCCTGGTTGCGCGTTTTTCGCAATAAAATGGGTGTGTCTGCGCTGGTTATATTGCTGGCCTATATACTCATCGGGTTTCTTGATTCCATCCATTTTCGTTTGGCTGTTGAAAACGGAGAGTCCCAGCCGGGGCAGGAGGTCCATTACTCGAATGAAACGCTGAGCGTCCTGGATCTTTTTTTACTTCCCCTTAAAGAGTCATCTGAAAAGACATACTCAGCACCTTTTGCCACCCACAGCTATGCCAAGGAAAATACCGAAACCGAAGACGGTAAAATGGAACGCCGCTATGTACGCCTGGAACACGGTGGCGCTCATTTAGAGAAACCGGAAGACCGTTGGTTTGATATCTTTTTGCGCGCACTGATGGGATTGCTTGTGGGTGCGTTTCTGTGGGCGATACTTGCGGCCATAGTATTGGAACTATTGAGTGTTAAATCGGCCCAGTCCATACACGAGACGGCAAAAAAAGCCTGGCACGGTAATACGCTGGTGCCTTGGCGGGTCGTTGGTGGAACACTCTTGGTGCTTTGTGTCTTCGCTGGATTGCTCATCTGTTGGGGTGGCGCCTACCACGTATTGGGCACCGATAAAGTCGGTATGGATGTGTTATATCAGAGCCTTAAAGGGGTGCGGACGGGCTTGGTAATTGGTTCGCTGGCAACGCTTTTTATGTTACCCCTGGCAGTTTTGTTGGGTATCTCTGCGGGCTATTTCAAAGGCTGGGTGGACGATGTGATTCAATATCTCTATACCACCTTGAGTTCTATACCCGGTATTTTATTGATTGCGGCCTCTGTATTACTACTTGATGCCTACATGGATCGAAATCCCGATATGTTCGATACCGATGTAGACAGGGCCAATATGCGCTTACTGTTTCTATGTATCATCCTGGGTATTACCAGTTGGACTGGACTGTGTCGCATGCTACGCGGAGAAACACTGAAGCTGTCGGAAATCGACTATGTGCAGGCAGCGGTCGCCTTTGGTGTGAGTCATTGGAAGATTATCTGGCGTCATATACAACCCAATGTGATGCATATCGTGTTGATTGCCATTGTGTTGGACTTCAGCGGTCTGGTCTTGGCCGAGGCGGTGTTGTCCTATGTTGGAGTCGGAGTCGATCCGACCATGCACAGTTGGGGTAATATGATTAATAGCGCGCGCCTGGAGATGGCGCGTGAACCTATCGTATGGTGGTCATTACTGGCTGCCTTTCTTTTTATGTTTACCTTGGTGTTGGCGGCGAATCTGTTTTCGGATGCCGTACGCGACGCCTTTGACCCACGAATACGGAAGCAATAAGGCATGAGTGAGACCTTGTGTGAAGTTAAAAATCTACGGACCTGGTTTGATACCAGTAGTGGACGCATCAATGTGGTGGACGATGTCAGTTTTTCCATTAAGAAGGGTGAGACCTTCGTTCTGCTGGGTGAGTCGGGTTGTGGAAAATCCATGACGGCCCTTTCCCTCATGCGTTTGCTACCCATGCAGGCTGCTCACAATATTGCGGGACGAGTACTGATCGATGGCGAAGACTTGCTGGCCTTGCCCGAGGCGGCCATGCGCAATGTGCGTGGTAACAAGATTGCCATGATTTTCCAGGAGCCCATGACCTCACTCAATCCGGTTCTAACCGTGGGAAATCAGATATCAGAGGTCTTAAGCCGACACAAAGGTTTAACAGGTGCTGCGGCCCGAGCGCGCGTGATTGAATTGCTCGAGGCGGTGGGAATCCCCGATCCCGCTCAACGTATCGATGAATACCCTCATCAACTTTCCGGCGGTATGAAACAACGGGTCATGATTGCCATGGCTTTGGCGGGTGAGCCGGACTTGCTCATTGCAGATGAGCCCACCACTGCACTAGACGTGACCATACAGGCGCAGGTTTTGGACTTGATTCGTGATCTACAGAAGCGCACAGGTATGGCTGTGTTGATGATTACACATGACCTGGGTGTGGTGTACAAGATGGCGGATCATGTTGCCGTGATGTACGCCGGACAAGTGGTGGAGACAGCAAGTCGGGACGATTTTTTCAGTAATCCGCTACATCCTTACAGCCAAAAGCTCTTTGAGGCCTTGCCCACCATGGAGAAGCGCGATCAGCCCTTGGCCATGATACCGGGTACGGTGCCACCTTTGAATCAGGTTTTTAACAGTTGCCGTTTCGCACCACGCTGCGGTAAGGCCTGGGACTCATGTGAACAACAGGTACCGCAGTGGATCAATATAGAGCGGGACCGGGGCGCACGTTGTCATTTGCTGGACAAGTCCCTTAGTCAGTCTCAACCTACGCATGCCGTTGAAAAGCCGATTGCGGAAAAAGGGAAGAAGACCGAAGCAGAAGGTAAAACACTGCTGGAAGTAAAGAATTTAAAGGTTCACTTTCCCATCCACAAGGGCGTGCTAAAACGTGTCGCAGGTTATGTCTATGCCGTAGACGATGTTTCCGTTTCCATTAAAACAGGAAAGACTTTGGCGCTGGTGGGAGAGTCCGGTTGTGGTAAGACCACGCTAGGCAAGGGTGTTTTGCAATTGGTTCGGCCAACCGCAGGCCAGGTCCAGATTG
>JAOUPJ010000410.1 GCA_029879945.1 Gammaproteobacteria bacterium | reverse complement strand
TTGGCCTGCTCCGGGTTGTCCTTCAATAACTCCTCTCCTAAGCGCCTGGAACTGACTACATTTTCTATGATTGCAGCCAGACTTTTTGTGAGGTCTTGTGACGATGTGTCACCATCCTCTATACAGAACTCGATAAAGGCCTGCGCCAGCTTGACCGCCGTAGACTGATCAATCCGACCAATTTTTTCTGATTTGGCCTTTGTCGCACCCGATTCAATACGCTTAGTTCGTCTTGCAAATTCACCCAGGCTTGGAATCGATTCCCGTTCCGCAGATACAGGATCAGGCTCATCCGAAATTCGTGAATTGACAAGATTTGAAAGAAAATATACGTGTTTTATCCAGGCTTTTCTTAAAAACGATTTATCGGTAGACAGCAGATCATCCACTGACATTTCTATAGCAGATCGTGGTGTGCTTCCCTTCATACGCGTTGGCTGGCACCTGGAAGTAAAAGCTCTAGGGATTCCAAAAATTGCATTACTGCTTCGTGCAAAACGGGTTTGATCCGAGCAGCAGAAAGATTTAACAGGTTCCAGGCCTCTTCTTCACAGGCCCGATGTAAATTTTCCTCATCGCCCATCTCCAAGGCATGGGCCATGATATTGGCTACATGTAAAATCGAAGCCTCTAACTTGTACTTATTGCTTTCTTGCGGAGCGTGGTGATACTTGACTGAGTCGATCAAGCCTTCCGGCAGACCCCAGCGTTGAAAGAGCGCACCAGCAATTTCTGCATGATCATAGCCCAATACATTGCGTTCTTGCTCTACTAGATCGCCGTCGTCTTTCTCGCTCACTTCTATCAATACCAGCTTTGCTGCATCGGGAATTTTATGCAATATCAATAAGCGTCCGACATCATGCAGCAAACCTGCAACGAATAGGCGCTCGGGGTGCAATACGGCGCACTCGCGCGCGATTATTCGCGCTAAAACTGCGGTAAAAATACTGTGTCGCCAGAACATGGCCATATTGGCATCAGAGGGGGCAATATTGGAAAATGTCTCTGCGGCAGAACTCGCCCATACCATGTGTTGCAGCTCTTTGAGTCCTACCATTAATATGGCGCGGGAAATGGTATCCACTTTCCCTTCAAAACCGTAGTACGAGGAATTTACCAGACGCAGCAGACGTGCAGTCAGATCTGGGTCTTGACTGATGACCTGGCCGATTTCCTCGATTTCTGTTAGGGGATCGTTGATAAGATCATTAATAAGGAAGCAGACTTCCGGAAGGGAAACCAGCTTATCCACACCCTCTACAAGGTCTTCTGGGCTTTCTGGAAAATGTTGCTTAGCTGCTTCGGTCATAGACTCACTAACTTCATTAAAATCTATGCCGTCCTTGACTTACCAGACTCTTCCTGGAGCGTGCTGCGATCAAGAATTGTAGCGTCCATAAAATCCAATACTTAAATTTAAGCACTTGGTAATATCGAAAATTACCTGTAATTTTTAATTTGTTTTCAGTGAGTTAAGTTTCCCCTCAATCTTGGCGTGTATTCCATTTCCGGTACTTCGTCACATTTCAAGAGCTTAAAACTTGAACTAAGATTGGTTTTAATGCATTATTTATCCTTTTTCTAAATCCACTTTCAGAAATATCAAAGCCGTAGGGGGTTTTTAGATGGAAGGTACAGAAACTTTGCTGACTTGGTTAATTCCTGTGATAACCGTTCTAGGTTGTATTGCCGGCTTCATCCAGGTCAAGCGCATCTATAGTCCTGAAGGGGCTCGGGACTAGTCCTGTGATCCGAACATAACGCCAGACGAACCTCGTCTGGCGTTTTTCATCTATATATATAGTAAGAGTATTTCGCCCACGGTTTCTTCAATCCCGGTTGGATTTATTCTGTCCTTGGACATCGCCCCCCACAACTCGTCTAAATCAGCTAACACTTCACCGCTAAAAAATTGCTTTTGTGTAATTTCACGGACTTGACCGTGCTCTTCCAACCACGAAACCAGGGCACTTTCCTCAGGCCAGTCCCCTCTTTTTGTGTAGAGCATAGGAATTTGGTTGCACACCGATTCGGCCACCATACCATAACCCGGTTTGCTGATTACGGCGTCACTGCTTGCCAATAGATTGGAAAAATTCATATCCAATTTTTTATAGTTAACGATATCTGTTCGGCTACTTTCATAATCCCAGGTCGGTACCCAAACAATATTTTTGCTTTGAGGCCACTGATCCAGTTCGATGGTGGTGGCGATTCCACCGGGAACAATGAGTACAATTTTTGTTGCCGCATCTTTTTCCAGTTTTTTTAATAAGGCTTTACGCTGACTAGTTCCGCTTAGTGCTAGAGGCCCTACTGACTTCACATTCGTCAGCCCAGGCATGGCCATACTGGGTTGCGGACACAAAAAGGCCTCTGCCTTATTGTATGAGGCCAGCATTTGTTGATAGATGGAATCATGCTGTGCCGTTTCATGGAAATAGGGCCTGAAAATATGCGCCCAGTTCAGGGAACAAAGGGCCAAGGCGGGAATTGTCAGTTCTGCGGCAGCGGCGATAGTGAGATAGGGCACATTTGAGAAGACCAGCGTAGGGGCGTATTTGTGAATAATTGATTTTTGTTTTTCGACCTCTTGTTCCCAATGTTGGTGAAACTGGATATAGTCCCTTTCTGTTTTTTCCAGATCGACAGACAGCGCTGAATTCATGCGCATGCCAAAATCGGCGCTGCTGGGCTCGTGTGTAAAATCACACGTTAATCTTGAAGC
>JAOUPJ010000409.1 GCA_029879945.1 Gammaproteobacteria bacterium | reverse complement strand
TCCACTTCTGTTGTACTGGTATTTTGCACGCGTAATCCATTTCTATCGCTGGCTAGGTAGACCCAGAAATTCCATTCCCCTGTAGGAGCTCAAGGTATAGATCGGTACTATATAGTGACTTCTTGAATTGTTTTTTTGCTGCTATTTTCCTGACTATGATCGAATATCCCCTTCCGAGTATTGGAAATTCACTTCGCCTCAGGCTTGTCACTTTAGTTATCGTGAGCCCAGATCAGTTTTCTGAAGTACCCATTAAGAAAAGCATCAGGCACGCCCTAAAAATTTTTTATCAGAGATAGAAGATTTAAGTTTCATTTTTTGCGAAATTTCGCCAAAATAGAATTTGGGCACTATATCCCAAATATTGGGGAGTGGTGAATTGGGGCAGATACGTTAGAACCCTGGCGGATCATGCTGTGTTGCGTAGGCTGTTAGGCCTATCTTTAAAATAACAATAGTGATTCTCTGGGGGGATGGGCATGTACTATGATCTCTCCAAATACCCGTGCTTGGGTGGTAAGTTTTAGTCTTTTTGTTGTGTTAAGCGCTTGTTCTTACAGCGAACAGCAGGATGAAGTGTACTTCGGAGCATTCCTTCCTACTCAGGAACAGCTATCTCTTTCAGTTGCAGACTTACCCGGTTCTCTTTCTGTGTATCACATGGTTAGTTTACCGGTGGACGAAGAGCGTGCGAGGGAGCTGGGATGGGAGCACCCGTTGGATCGGCTCAGTACTGAGAAGAATTCTAAAGTCTCGCTGAAACATGACAGAATAGACACCACCTCGTTAACGAATGATGAGTTGAATGATGTGTTTGATCCATTCTCTTTAGGAGGAGGTGCCAACACGGGTGATAATAAAATCGACTCTCAATGCGCCAATTCTCAATATGACGAACCCATTCCGGTGCTCTATGCGAGCTCTACTTGTTCCGCCGGTGTGATCAAAATGGCATTACACCGGGCTGTAACTCACTATGACAATTTTCACCGAGTACTGGTCTCGATTATTGAAAATCTGGAACAAGATAAGAATCAAAAAAATGTAGAGTTAGCGTATCAAAATACCGGTGTTGAAGCGTTAGGTACGCACGGTGTGGAAGTGCGTGTTTACTACGATGATTGTGTTAACAATGAATTTCTAACAACGGCAAATGATATTGCCGCATATGATTTATGCCAAGGGGAGGCAGGTAATACCATTTACCATCGAGTGAAGATTTACCCGCTGGTACCAAAAGGTAATATTCCAATTTCAGCTGTGATCGGCAAAATGGAGTGGTTATACCGGGTGGACAAAAGTATTCAAGGAAAAATGGCGATTAACAAGGCGTTAATGTCTGCTAGCACTTCGGCTAATTTGGCTCCAGGCCAAATGCAATTTGATTTTGGATCTGATGCGACGGGTGATTTTAAAAATTTCTCCATCAAATTTTCAGATGGCGTTGATGGAAAACCGGGAAATCGGGAAATGATGTGGGACGCCAATATTATTCGAGTAACAAAGGTTCCTGGAGGTGGCAGTGGACCAGGGATATGGACCGTCCAAGGGAGTATAAAATATGAAAAACTGACTTTGGCTACCAATCCCTTGAACTCTACAACATATGACGGTGGTTTTGGTCATGCTGGAAGTGCTCGACTCTATTTTGTTGCCGCAGCGGAAGATGTGTTCGGTGATGGAAAGATGCTCTACAAAAGTATTATCGCCGACGTGCAATGGCAGTATCCATTTACAGGCCCTGGAATTCCCCAATTAAGAAACTTTCACGAATCACGCTGGGATTTTGAATTTCATCCCTGGGCGACAAAAAAGAAAATACTCAGTCATAGCTTTTCTAAAGAACACTATTTGCAAGTTGGATATCACGATGTTTTAACGAATGTAGAAGTTTGGGAACGCGAACCTAAACCAGGATACCTGGAGCCCACGCTAGTAACACGTTACACTGGATCGGTGCTATCAAGAGGACCAGATAAGATTGAGAAACAGCTAACTATGGAACATTCCCATGACGGAACAAGATTACTCGTTGTAAACAAGCAAGACAGCGTTATCAATATCTTTAAAACTACTCGGGATAATTGGGGTGAATATCTTATTGAATTTGAAGGTTCCTGTGAGCCTTTTGGGCCGGGAGTTACAACAAGTGCAGCAGATTTTCACCCACAAAATTCGGACCAGATAGTTGTTGGGAATGGGCAGCCATGGGGAGATGCCTTGCAGACAGGGCAAGTGGTTACTTTAAACATTTCCAATATTGCAATGGGAAATTGTTTTGTGGAAGCAGCAAAAACCATTACCCTACCGCTAATGACATTGTTCGGTAACCAGTATACGAGAGCGACGCAATTTGTGAAATATAGCCCTGATGCAAGCACAATCGCCGTCGTAGCATCGGGAAGAACCGATATGTCGCAGCCGTCAGTCTTTGTCTACAATGCAACTACGCTAGCCTTAATCAGTTCTACAATCGTCGAAGATAATTACCCTATTAGCTTCAATGCGGATTCGACCAAGCTGGTCTATTTTAGAACTAGACATGACAATTTTGTCTCTGTAATTGATGTGGCTACCGGGAATAAGCTGACTCTACTGGATGATGAGTTTGCAAATGTGAATACCTGGAGTGCCCATTTTAACCCGAACCACCCCAATCTACTGATTACAGCGCGGCTTAGGACGGCTAAGGTCCAACACTGGAATATATCAAGCTGGGATCCGAGCAAGGG
>JAOUPJ010000115.1 GCA_029879945.1 Gammaproteobacteria bacterium | reverse complement strand
CTTTTACGCCTTATGCGCATCCCATAATTCCCCTGATGTTGGATTTGAAATCCGCCGAAGAGGCGATGCCCAAAGTGCATTTGCCTGCTACCGCGCAATACCCAGGCGGTGAGCAACGTTCACTTTGGCATATCGAGCGCGGCATAGAGGTCTTTGAGCAATTCTTTAAACGAAAACCCGATGGCTGTTGGCCATCTGAGGGTTCAGTGAGTGATGCCACCTTACGTTTATGTGACAAAATGGGGATACGCTGGATAGCCAGCGGCGAAAATGTGATGCGTAATAGCTTGGCGAAAAATCAAAAACTGAAATCCGAGTTGGAAAATGAATGCACACATCGCCCATACAAGATCAATGATTGCAATACTGTATGTTTTTTCCGTGATGACGGCCTGTCCGATTTAATCGGGTTCACCTATAGTGACTGGCATGCCGATGATGCAGTTAATAATTTTATTCACCATTTGGAAAACATCTATAAAGCATGCAAAAATCCTCAAGACTCGGTGGTATCCGTTATATTGGATGGGGAAAACGCCTGGGAACACTATCCGGAAAATGGCTATTATTTTTTGTCGACATTGTATAAACGTTTGACGGAACATCCACATATCCAACTGACTACCTTTTCCAAGGTGCTGGACGAAAACACCAATCCTGTAAATCTGAATCACATCACGGCAGGAAGCTGGGTCTATGGCACGTTTTCAACCTGGATTGGAGACCCCGACAAAAACAAGGGCTGGGACTTACTAATTGCCGCCAAGCACGTCTATGATCGAGTGTTAGAGAGAGGCGAGTTGAGCGAAGAACAGCGTAGGCTCGCAACTCAACAGTTGGCGATTTGCGAGGGGTCAGACTGGTTTTGGTGGTTTGGAGACTATAACCCAGCGGCTTCTGTTAATGACTTTGATCGACTCTATCGTTATCAATTAAAAGAGTTGTATAAGCTCCTTAAAGAACCTATTCCCCCCGAGTTGGATTCGCCAATTAGTGTAGGCGGTGGCACGCCGGAAGGCGGAGGCGCGATGCGCAGAGGCAGTGAAGTTTGAGCGCGCCGGGTGTGTGCCGCAATGGCTGACAGGCGCAGCGGCATTTTGTTGCATCCTACCTCGCTACCGGGGGACGAGGTGCAGGGTGTGTTGGATTCTAATGCTCGTCGTTTTATCGATTTTTTAAAGGCCGCTAAGCAGTCCGTGTGGCAGGTGCTGCCCATGGGGCCCACGCACTCAGACCGCTCACCCTATCAATGTCTTTCTGCCCACGCGGGAAATCCCTTGCTTATTTCTTGGCAGTCATTGCTGGAGGCGGGCCTTCTGCTTAAGGAAAATCTGATTCCCTTGGGCTCGAGTTTTGAAGAAAATTTACGCGCCTGCGTGTACATGTCTCAGGCTTCGTTGAAACATTGTCGTAATAGCAAAAAAGATGACATCCTTGAGCAGTTTCAAAACTTTGTTGTTAAACATCGCTGGTTGCGAGACTATGCACTCTATCAACTGATTCGTGCCAAAGAAAATTTCAAACCTTGGTACCAGTGGCAACCTGCCCTAAGGGATCGGAGCTTGCGTGCTTTGGAAGAGATCATAGATAGCCATGAAGAAGAGATAGAGGCACAGTGTTTCCAACAATTTCTCTTTTTCAAACAATGGCTGGAGATCAAGGACTACGCGAATGAAAACGGAATCCTGATGTTTGGTGATTTGCCTATTTTTGTTGCCCACGACAGTGCAGATGTATGGGCCAATCGGCGCTGTTTTCAACTGGACGAAAGTGGATTGTGTTCCGTAATTGCCGGAGTACCGCCCGACTATTTTTCTGAAACCGGCCAACGCTGGGGAAATCCGCTCTATGATTGGTCTTATCTGGCTGAAACAAGCTACGAGTGGTGGGTGCAGCGCATCAAGACGCAGTTGGAAATGTTTGATCTGTTTCGTATCGATCATTTCAGGGGCTTTGAGGCCTATTGGGAGATACCGGCAACAGAAGACACAGCCATAAATGGTCGCTGGGTGAAGGGGCCGGGTGCTGCGTTTTTTCAGGCACTGGAATCACATTTTGGTGTGCTGCCCTTGGTGGCGGAAGACCTGGGAGTGATTACCCATGAGGTCATACAGCTTAGGGATCAGTTCAATTTTCCGGGTATGCGTATTATGCAGTTTGCCTTTGATGGTGATCCCAATAATTCCTATTTACCTCATCACCATATCGAGAATTGCGTGGTGTATACCGGTACGCATGATAATAATACGCTCAGAGGTTGGTTACGGGCATTGGATGAGTCCGTTTTAAACACGATACGGGAAGTTCTAAAAGTAGAAAATGTAGACTTGGCCTCAGCAATCATTAAAGCGGCAATGGAATCGGTTGCCAATCTCGTCATCCTGCCCATGCAGGATGTGCTGGACTTGGCAGAAGACGCGAGAATGAACACCCCGGGCACCACTGAAAACAACTGGCATTGGCGATTTCAGTGGACTGAGTTGAATACTGAACAAACTGAGAATCTGGCTGCTCTATCTGTCTCCTCTTCTAGATATAATCAATAATATCAATTAGATATCAGTTTTTCTTTCAACGGTTTCTTTTTTGCTTGTAGTGCAGAGATACACAGTTCTCCGTTGCAAGCCTATTACCAAGGGGTCTTTGGCGTGAAAATCAATACCAAATCCGAATCTAATATAGCGCTAACAGAAAATTCCAAGGCGGACTCAACAACCGGGCTATTCGTAGATATCGATCAGGTTATCAGCTATGCCTCCACCCTTTACAGTGAAGAACTGCCCAAGGACGTGATTAGTAAAGTATCCGCCTACACGAAAATGATAGACGCGCATGCGGCGGAAGCGGAGGGCGGCTTAAATGTCTTTATGTATCATGTCGAGATGCCCAAAGGGGCAAGTCGGATTGACTATGTCGATATCAAGGCGGACTTGGCCGGATACAATTACGAATTGGTGGTTAAAACATTTCTTTCGGCGGTCAAACGATGGCGTCGCGATGCAAATGTCTATCTTGTTACGAACAAAAACTCTTCTTGGTTCAAGTTTTCCAGCAAACAGGTGCATGTGATGGGTCTAGATGTAGATGCTGAAACACCCATGTTTGAACGTGTACATGCGATGCTGGCATATGTGCAATCTAAAGCGTTTTCGGCAGATACTATCTTTTTAGACAGTGACGCTTTTTTGAATTCAGATTGTAGTGAGTTATTCGATTCCGAGTTTGATGTGGCAATAACCACTCGAAAACTGGGTGGAGTAATGCCTGTCAATGAGGGTGTGATCTTTGCGAAAGTGGAAAACAAACCTGTCGTACTGGATTTTTTTCGCAGTTATCTCGCAACGTATTACCAGTTGATTTCAGACAATCATATTCGTGATTTCTACGGCGACATTCAAAAATGGCGGGGTGGCCAATTGAGCTTGAATGCGGTGTGTTTTACTTTGAGCCCCTACTCTCACTACAGGCCGATGAAGATAGGTGGTTGCTCGGTCATTTCGCTGCCATGCGATGTCTACAACTATTCCTGGAATCTTGGAGAAGATCAGCAGATTGGTGAGTTGAAACGCAAGGCCGTGATTCACATAAAGGGAAACCGTAAATCAGCAGTAGAACAGGTGGCAGATTTGCTTGCTACGTTTAGACCTGATGGTCCGGATCATTATGTATCGCCCTATTTTGCTTTGTTTAATAAAGAATACAATGTACATCCTCTGAATGTAGAAGCAAACAAAAAAAGATTTGTCGAAAATATTGTTGGCTCAGCACAGTTTCTGAATGCGAATACCAGTGGTAGCTCCGCACTATTAGCTGATGACATGTTTGTCTGGTTTCGCACCCTGGGGTTTTTACGAGAAAGCGATTTTATCAGAGCGATGGATCGCTACAAAGATAATGCGATACTAAAGGCAAGGATATGGCGAGTTTATCTTATGTGCTGGGCGGCTCGCTCTTGCCTAAAAGTCGAGGGCGATTTTGTCGACGTGGGTTGTTATGATGGATTGACTATGGATGTTGTAACAAGATATATCGATTTCAAGCAGGTGAACAAGCAATACTATATGTTTGACATTTTTGAAGATCCGCCTGTAGAAAGTCGAAAAGTGAATCATGGTCCTCTGCTTTATGAGAAAGTGGTGCAACTATTTTCAGACTTTAGCAATATCACGGTAATTAAAGGGGATGTGTGTAAAACATTGGAAGGTAATCTGCCCGATAAAATTGCCTTTGCGCAGATTGATTTGAATTGTTTTGAGCCTGAGATGTATGCGCTTGAAAAAATCTATGACCGGGTATCTGTGGGTGGAATGATAGTGCTGGATGATTATGGCTTTTCACGATACGACGAAAGTTATGAGCAAGAGTATGAATTTTTTAAAGAGCGTGGGGAGTTTGTTTTGGAATCTCCGACAGGTCAGGGCGTGTTTATAAAGAGAGGCTAAATACATGTGTGGAATAGCCGGTTTGTTTGATCCTGCTTTTCAATATGCGAGCGAGGCCCGCATTAAAATCGTTAGCCAGTTTAATGCCTTGCAGAGCCACCGCGGCCCTGATGCGAAGGGTATCTGGGAGGATGAGAACAGTGGGCTGGTGCTTGGACATACGCGATTGTCTATTATTGATCTGGATTCGCGAAGCAATCAACCGATGGAAAGCGTGAGGCAGCGCTATGTTATTTCTTTTAACGGAGAAATATACAATTACAGAGAAATTCGTAAAGAACTCATAGCGTTGGGGGCGGCGTTTAAAACCGACTCGGATACAGAGGTCTTTCTCGAAGGCTATGCGAGATGGGGTGATGCCATATTCCAAAAAGTAGATGGGATGTTTGCGGTCGCGATCTATGACAAGGAAAAAGGAGAGTTATTGCTTGCCAGAGATAGGGCGGGTGAAAAGCCTCTCTTTTACTGTGTAAAGAATGGAGGTTTTGCTTTTTCGTCAGAGTTGAAGGCGCTGAGTACGCTTCCTTCCCTGTCTCGAAATGTGTCTGTCGATGCGCTTTACCATTACTTTTCCCTGCGATATGTTCCAGATCCCGACACGATTTTTGAGGAATTAAAGTCGGTCTCGCCGGGCACGCTTGTTCGCATCAATTCTAAGATGGAGTTGAGGGAGAGAAGTCTGTACGCGTTCGATATAGAAGGGAGGAAGGCAAGGGAGTCGATTGACGTTAACGTGTTTCTGGAGGAATTGGAATCGCGTTTAATAAGAAGTATCTCCAGACGCCTGCATGCAGATGTGTCTGTCGGCGCATATCTTTCCAGTGGTGTGGATTCCAGTTTGGTGTGTGCTATCTCGGCGAAAAAGCTGGGTCTGGATCCGAAATGCTTTAGTGCTGGGTTCACCAATGTTTCAGACAACGAAACTATAGTGGCCGAAAAAATAGCAAATCACTTAGGTCTCCCCTTTGAGGCCTACTATATCTCGCAGGATGATCTATTAACGGCGGTGACGCAATTCGGAAAAAATCTCGACGAACCAAATGGTGATAGGAGTTGCGTGCCTACGTATTTTCTGTCGGCTTTGATTTCTTCCCAGGTTCGGGTTGCAGTGTCTGGAGACGGCGGGGATGAGTTATTCGGTGGGTATGGCAGATATCAAGACCTCAACCATCAGCTCTCACCGAAAAAAATGATTCAAAGTTATTTTAACGAACGGCTGCCTATGTTCCCTGCAAATGTGCTGGAACAGGTTCTGCCTCATTCGGCAGAAGTTTTTCGGAAAAAATTTGTGTCGCGATATTTATCGGCTTTCGAAAGAACCGATTTGCTAGATATAGAGCGCATGCGGTTGATGGACTTTTACAGCTATCTTCCTGGCGCTGTGCTGGCAAAGGTAGATCGCATGAGCATGAAAAACTCTCTGGAAGTGCGAACCCCATTTCTGGATCCAGCGATATTGGAGATGTCGACCTTTCTGCCTGCGACACTGATCCATCAAGAGGGTTTGTTGAAAATGGCATTGAGGAAAATTCTCGCGAAATACCTTCCCGCAGAATTGATTCTTCCAAACAAACAGGGATTTGGGATGCCGGCTTCCTTTTTTAATAGTTACGCTTCAGTGTTTAACCGATTATTAACGCAGGCAGATGAAACGCTGGCCGCTTGGTCCGGGTTTGACTTCGATAGATCCGCTTTCACCACGTTGCAGCAGGCATCGCGAAACAGCATCAACACCATCTGGTGTTGGATTTCGCTAGCCCAGTGGAGCGAGTCCTTGCCAGCCGTAACCCGCCTGGGGAAAAGTGAAGGGGTGGCGGTTTAGTTAAGCTATAACCAGCGCATATATCCGGTCTCAAAAGGGTGAGTGAGCAGGCTATTGTAGGGATAGACTCGAATTCTATAAAACTGCAGCCCGCTCAAAGAGGGTAGAAAATCCAAACTAAAAATAGTTTTGTCTCCCTGTTTTTCTGCCGCCTTAAAACGATGGCATTCGTGGGTATGATACTCTCCCATTTGATCTTGGTGCTCCGTTACACATTCCACAATCACATCGTCTGAATGGAGATCCCCCAGTTTGATGGCCACGGAAATTTCAATTCCCTTTCCGGCAGTGATAGCGCCAGGGATGTCTTGATCGAGGCGCTCAATGGTTAGATGCGGCCAGGAATTTTGAATCTTCCTTTTCCATTGTGATAGCCTTCTTGCGGAATCGTTTCCATTGCCCAGAAATTTTTTCCCTTGCTCGCTGGCGGGTCCGTAGAGATTGCGCACATAGTCCATCATCATGCGTTGTGAGTTAAAATAGGGAATTATGGAGCTCATGGAAGCCTTGGACATATGTACCCAACCCTCAGAGTAACCGTGCAGGGAATGATTGTTCCTTCTTCGATCTGATTGACCGGATGGGAGATCCGATCGGTAAAAGTAGAGTGGTATGACCTGGGTCTCTAAAATATTCAGTAAGTCCTGCGCTTCCTGTTGATCACGAAAATCCTTGGAGAATTCCGAGCCGTGAGTCTTTATAGCCCAGCCATTTTCACCGTTATAGCCTTCTCCCCACCAGCCGTCTAATACGCTGAGATTGATAACGCCATTGACACCGGCCTTCTCGCCAGAGGTTCCGCTGGCTTCTAGAGGATACTCCGGTGTGTTCAGCCACACATCGACCCCCGATACCAGGCGTCTTGCCAGCCCGATATCGTATCCTTCCACCAAAAGGATCTTGCCTTCGAATTCAGGCATGCGCGAGTATTCATGTATTTTCTGAATTAACTCCTGGCCGGGTTGGTCTTTAGGATGTGCCTTGCCGGCAAAGATGAGCATCACTGGGCGGTGCTCATCGTTGAGTAGTTTTTTTAGACGCTCTGGGTCTGAAAATAGAAGTGCTCCGCGTTTATAGGTTGCGAAGCGCCTGGCGAATCCCATCACCAGAACGCGATTATCTGCGCCCCTTACATAGCGTGTAAGTCGTTCAATCTGTGCCTCACTGCAACCGTTTCGTCTATGCTGTTTGACCATGCGTTGATGCAAGAAATCAAACAGTTCCAATTTAAGCGATTGGTGTACGCTCCAATAGATATGGTCTGGGATATCGTACACCCGATGCCAATAGTCCGGGTTTCTTAGTTCGTTTTTCCAGTCGGCCCCGAATCGCATATCAAACAGGTTGGCCCAGTCTCTGGCGAGAAAAGTGGGGACGTGTATACCGTTGGTCACATAGGTAATGGGGTTTTCGTCATGCGGTATTTCGGGCCAGATGTAGTGTTCCATACGCGAGGCCGTGTCGCCGTGTATGCGACTCACTCCATTATGATGACGAGATCCGCGCAAGGCCAAGGCGGTTTGATTAAACCCGCTATGGCTTGTTGTGTTTTGTCCTAGCGATAACAGGTCGTGATCTTTGATATCCAGCTCTCGAATCAACTGGGAAAGATGATCCAGTAGTAGGCCATGATCGAAGATGTCATGGCCTGCAGCCACGGGAGTATGGGTGGTAAACACGGTGGACGCGGCGGCCATTTCCAGGGCGGTATCAAAACTGTTTCCCGAAGAGACATGTTCCCGGCAGCGTTCCAGAATTTGAAACGCGGCGTGACCTTCATTGATATGCCATACAGTGGGTTGCAGGTCTAGTGCCCTAATGGCTCGAACGCCTCCTATGCCAAGCACGATCTCTTGTTGGATGCGGGTAGTTTTGTCTCCGCCGTAGAGCTGATAGGTAATGCGCCGATCACTCTCGTTGTTTTGCGAAATGTCGCTGTCCAATAGATAGAGTTTGATATGGCCGGCCTTGACCTCCCAGATTTGTAAATAGACCTTGCGTGACTGGATGGGCACATCAATCAAGATGGGACTACCCTCCACATTGGTCTTAAGCCGTATGGGCAGGTCATCAAATTGGGTGGGGGTATAGTTGGCTAACTGTCTGCCTTGGTCGTCGATGGTTTGTATAAAGTAGCCTTGCCGGTAGAGCAGGCCAATGGCCACAAAAGGCACGCCCAGATCTGTGGCGGCCTTGCAGTGATCCCCGGCCAAGATCCCCAAGCCACCAGAATAGATAGGCAGACTTTCGTGGAATCCAAATTCTGCGCAGAAATAGGCAACCAGATCTTTTTCCGGGTCTAGAATCTTGGCCACATCGGCGTGGGTGCTGGCCCCTTGATACGAATCATAACTGGATAGGCAGCGATGATAATTTTCCATGAAAGCGCGGTCTTGGGGGGCTTCATTTAGCCTGGTCTGAGATACGCGCCTCAAAAACAGCTTGGGGTTATAGCCACAGGTGTGCCACAAATTACTGTCCAGGTAATCAAACAACTGGGAAATCTGATTCTCCCAGCTGAAAAAGAGGTCATTGGCGAAATCGTTTAAGCGAGTGATTTCCTGTGGTAACTGGGGCTGAACTTCGAGCGCGTAGCGGGTACCTGTACTAGACATTTCGCATCGTCCTTGGTGAGCATGTGCCTAAGCACTATGAAAAAAGAAACAAGCATTATCAAGACAGCATAATCTGTTCCTATAAGTGGATACCACTTTTCGGTTACCCACTTAAGGAAAGATTAGAATGATATTTCATGGAAATAAAGACAAGAAAGTTGGTACCGAGGGTCGGAGTCGAACCGACACGGTGTCACCACCACTGGATTTTGAATCCAGCGCGTCTACCAGTTCCGCCACCCCGGCACAGGTCGCACATGTTAGCTTGGGTTTAATAAAACCGCAAGCGAGAAAATCCCGTACTCCTGGTAAAAGTACGCTCAGTTAGGGTGCAAATCCAGAAAGATTTCACCCTTATCGTTCAAGCTTTTCCAGCTTTCCTTCCTTGCCATCCCACTCGGCGGCATCGGCAGCCGGGTCTTTTTTCTCCGTAATCACCGGCCAGTTGCGAGCCAGTTCCTCGTTCAAGGCAATGAAATGTTCTTGTCCTTCGGGTACGTCATCTTCGGCAAAGATGGCATTGGCAGGGCACTCAGGCTCACAAAGGGTGCAATCGATGCACTCATCCGGGTCAATAACCAGAAAATTGGGGCCTTCATGGAAACAGTCTACCGGGCAAACTTCCACACAGTCTGTGTATTTGCATTTAATACAATTTTCCGTAACTACGTATGTCATTCCTTTCTCCCTGAGCCCACGTCACGTTAGGGGGCATATTGTAGTGTGATTTTACGGGAACTTCGAGTGATAAGCGGCTACAAAATAGCCGGTTCGTGACAGAATCTAGCTTTCCACGTCCAGCTTTAGCTCGTAGAGGATTTGCAGCGCCTCACGTGGGCTCAATTCGTCCGGTTTTATCTGTTTTATTTTCTCGATGACCGGGTTTTCCTGCGCCTGAAACAGGCCCAGTTGCTGTGGACTATTGGAGGCCAGATCAAATTGGGCTGCATTGTTTTCCAGGCTGCTCAGGCGTTTTTTGGCCTTGGCGATTACTGCCTGCGGCAGGCCTGCCAGCTGCCCGACCTGGATACCGTAGCTTTGACTGGCCGGCCCCTCACTTACGCGGTGGAGAAAGACAATCCGGTTCTTATACTCTGTGGCATTGAGGTGCACATTGGCGATTTGTGGGTAGTCTTCAGGCAGCCGCGTTAGCTCAAAATAGTGGGTGGCAAAGAGGGTAAAGGCGCGGTTTTTTTCCGCCAGCTGTTCCGCGCAGGCCCAGGCCAGGGCTAGGCCGTCGAAGGTGCTGGTGCCGCGTCCGATTTCGTCCATCAGTACCAGGCTGTTTTCGGTGGCATTGTGCAGGATGGTGGCGGTCTCGGTCATTTCCACCATGAACGTGGAGCGACCGCCGGCCAGGTCATCGGC
>JAOUPJ010000408.1 GCA_029879945.1 Gammaproteobacteria bacterium | reverse complement strand
TTCGGGGAGAACAACCGGTAATTGGTCTTCCGGCACGGGTACCGCACCACACGCACCGCAATTAATGATAGGGATGGGCGCACCCCAATAGCGTTGACGTGATACACCCCAGTCGCGCAAACGGTAATTGACTCGTTTCTTGCCCTTGCCATTTTTTTCCAAGTGGGCCGCGATGGCGTCAAAGGCCTCTGCTGAACTGAGACCCGTAAATTCACCCGAATCAATCAAACGGCCTTTTTCAGTGAATGCGGCTTGCGAAAGATCTAAGGCCTCGTCATTTACAGGCTCGATGACTTGCTTGATGGGCAACCCATATTTTTGCGCGAATTCAAAATCACGCTGATCGTGGGCAGGCACAGACATCACCGCCCCTTCACCATATCCCATGAGAACAAAATTGGCAGCAAATATGGGCACGCTCTCACCCGTAATCGGGTGGACGGCATTGAGCCCCGTGTCCACACCACGTTTTTCCATGGTTTCCATGGCCGCTTCGGCAGTGACCATGGTCTTGCATTCCTGAATGAATACCGCCAGGGTCTTGTTATTTTTTGCTGCACGCAAAGAAAGAGGATGCTCGGGCGCTACCGCCACATAGGTAGCGCCCATGAGCGTGTCTGGCCGCGTGGTGTAAACCTTCAACTCATCACCAGATTCTGCTTCGGTAAAGCTGATCTCCACCCCTTCAGAACGACCAATCCAGTTGCGCTGCATGGTACGAACCTGATCGGGCCAGCCATCCAGTTTATCCAAATCGGCCAGGAGCTCTTCCGCATAGTCAGTGATCTTCATGAAGTACTGCGGAATCTCTTTGCGTTCAACTGGGGTGTCGCAGCGCCAGCAAGCACCCTCCACCACCTGCTCATTCGCCAATACAGTCTGGTCATTGGGGCACCAGTTCACGGCCGCCGTCTTTTTGTAGACCAGTCCTTTTTCATACAATTTGGTAAACAGCCATTGCTCCCAGCGATAATATTCAGGGTGGCAGGTGGCCAGCTCGCGGCTCCAGTCATAGGCAAATCCCAGGCGCTTGAGCTGCTTGCGCATATAGGACATGTTCTCGTAGGTCCACTTGGCAGGGGGCACATTGTTTTTGATAGCCGCATTTTCTGCGGGTAGACCGAAGGCGTCCCAGCCCATGGGCTGTAGCACGTTCTTGCCCTGCATGCGCTGATAGCGAGCGATCACGTCACCAATGGTGTAATTGCGCACATGACCCATGTGCAAACGGCCGCTGGGGTAGGGAAACATGGCCAGGCAGTAATATTTTTCCTTGGAATCGTCTTCGCTTACCTGAAAACTCTTATTCTCTTCCCAGAATTGCTGGGCCTCTGCCTCGACTTTCTTAGGGTCATAGAAATTTTCCATGAAACACACATTCCTTCTGCGGCTGTTCAAGTGGGATTCAGGGACGTATTATAGTGGGTAAACGTCGTTTACCATAATGTCATCAGACAGAAGGAGCAGGGGATGAATGATATCGTAAAGATTGACAAGAAAAAGCTATCGGCGGCATATCACAAGTTCCTGGACCTGACGGAAAAGGCGCTGGAAGACTTTACCGCCAAGGCAGAACCTGTGGTGGAAAAGGCCTTTGATCAGGCCGAAGCAGGGCTTCATGCCCTGGGCGAACTCACCAAGGACGAGGCCGCCATCATGAAACTGGCGGTCAAAAAGGACTTGGCCAGTGCCGCGCGCGCACTCAAGGAAGACGGTCGCGCCATTGCCGATTGGTTACGCCTGGATTTGCTTATTGTGGAAGACAGGGTCCGAGATCAACTCAGCCATCTGACTGACCACACCGCCGAAGAACTGCATCATCTGGAGGAAATGGCCACCGAACTGGGTGAATGGCATACCGGAGAGATCGTAGGGCACGGGGTTTTGGTCTGTGATGCCTGCGGCCAGACCGTGCATTTCGAGAATCCCGGCCACGTTCCACCCTGCCCCAAGTGCAAAGGCAGTAAATTTCACCGTAACAAGTCAGACTAACGGTGTTCTGAATCGGAATCTCTTAAGCCCGAAGCGGCTTCCATGGCGGCGCGTACCAGGGCGCGCCCCTTATTGATCGTTTCTTGCCATTCACTTTCGGGTACGGAGTCATAGACAACGCCCGCACCGGCCTGCACATAGACCCGATTGTCCTGGACCACGGCAGTGCGTATGGCGATGGCGGTATCGATATTTCCATTCCAGGAGATATAACCCACTGCCCCGGAATAAATACCCCGTTTCACCGGCTCCAGTTCATCGATAATTTCCATGGCCCGCACCTTGGCGGCACCGGAAACCGTCCCCGCCGGGAAGGTCGCACGGAGTACGTCGATGGCTGAGACCTCGGGTCGACGCTTCCCGATCACGTTGGACACGATATGCATCACATGGGAGTAGCGCTCGATGACCATCTTGGTCGTGAGTTCTACTGTACCGATCTGGGCAATACGGCCCACATCGTTGCGACCCAGATCGATCAGCATCAGATGCTCTGCCAATTCCTTGGGATCGGCCAATAGATCCTGTTCCAGGGCCAAATCTTCGGCCTCCGTTTCACCCCGGGGACGCGTGCCAGCGATAGGCCGTACCGTAACGATATCGTCTTCCAGACGAACCAGGATTTCGGGAGACGATCCCACAATGTGAAAACCGTCCAGATCCACGTAGTACATATAGGGGGAAGGATTCATGGTACGTAGGGCACGGTAGAGGTCCAGCGGATCGCCATCGTAGTCTGCGTACA
>JAOUPJ010000407.1 GCA_029879945.1 Gammaproteobacteria bacterium | reverse complement strand
AGGAAGAATTTTTAGAAATGCTAGGCCAGAATATGACGAGAGTCTATCGTGGCGTAGGTCGCTTCAAACAGTCGGTCGCGGATTCCAGTTTTGACGCCTGGACCAAATTCTATAAGCAAGATGAGAATGCTCCCAATGCCATTGTGAGTTACTACACCAAGGGTGCCATGATTGCACTCGCCCTGGATTTGTATCTGCGCAAGGAAACCACGGCCGCCATCACTTTGGATTTGGTGATGCAAAAAGCCTGGGAGAGGTTCGGCTTGAATCAACGGGGTGTAGGCGAAACGGAGTTTGAGTCCTTTGTGGAAGAAGTAAGTGGCTTGGAGATGAAGGCGTTTTTCGATCTGGCAATTCGAAGCGCCGAAGACTTGCCCATGGATGAACTGTTGGCTACGCATGGTATCGTCATGAATTATCGCAGACCGCTCGGGCAAGACGATAAGGGCGGAAAAGCAGATCGTGGTAACTCAGTTATCAAACCGGATCTGGGGGCGAGGGTCGTTAGAGCGGAACACGGTGCTCGAATTCAGTTGGTCTATGAAGATGGCACGGCCATGTGCGCTGGGCTGGCGTCGGAGGATGTGATTATCGCCGTTAACGGATTCAGGGTGGGCGCAGAGACCCTTGCCAAGCATCTTACGCGCTACCGCTTGGGTGAACGGGTGGTGATTCAGGCGTTTAGACACGATGTATTGATGGATTTCCCAGTGGATCTTTTGGCAGCACCGGAAAATACCATCTATCTGGGTCTGGATGAGGAAAATCAGGCCGCCTCGGCGCTAAGGGAAACTTGGCTAAATTTCCGGTAAGTTTCTGAGTCAAGAAACGGGTTTGCCCGATTCACTCACATAATTGTCGAAATTTTGTCGGCCTGTCTTGTAATTTTTTCCCCCTTGGCCTATCTTAACAGGCCGTCCTGTTTTTGACTTATATACCCATTTAAAAAAGTACATGGTGGAAATTCGAACAATATTTGATCGATTTGGCGGTCCGTTTCGGGCAATGGCCATGCTTACTTTGCTGGTGATTTTGTTACCGGCCTGTACACTTTTAGATGAGAGGCGTTGGGCCGCGTATGATGTGGAAATCGAAGTGACCGATCTGGATGGCAAACCCCAATCAGGGGCCGTAGTCAAAACCACGAACAACCAGGAAGTCACCACCGATCCCTCGGGGCGTGCGTCTCTGTATTATATGAATGGGGGGCTGCATGTGATCACAGTCAGTGCGAAGGGTAGGGAGACTTCTCAGATGAAGATAAGCCTGCCCATGCAATCTGAAGCCACGATACGTATTAGCCTTGCTCCCCTGCTCTCCCCTTTGCCTCTAGACGAAGACAGCAATCGATTTGTGGACACGCGCTGAGTCAGGATGCGGGATATTCATCCACTCACGCTACTCGCCCTACTAAGCGATCAGAAATTTCATTCGGGACAAGCCATTGCCGAGAAGCTGGCAATCAGTCGGACCACGGTGTGGAAACTGGTAGCCAGTCTGCGAAAACTGGGACTGGAGCTGGATTCTATTCCAGGACGGGGTTATCGCTTGATCGATCCACCTGAGCTTTTTAACCGGGACGCTATCATGGAAATGATGGGTGCAGAGGTTAAAGAACAGATGGCCCGTCTGGACATACTTGCCGAGGTGGACTCTACCAATTCCTATCTACAAAACCATCCCCTCTTGCTGGAGGAAAGGCTGTTCTCCGTTGCACTTGCGGAGTCTCAGACTCTGGGGCGTGGTAGGCGGGGCAAGAAATGGGAATCGCCCTTCGGAAGAAATATATACCTTTCTTTATCGTTATCTAATTTTTCCCCAAAACACTCTATTGAGGGTTTGAGCCTTGTAACAGCCCTGGCCTTGGTCCGGGCCCTGTCACCTTGGGAAATAGTTGGGCTGGGGATTAAATGGCCCAATGACCTTTTGGTACAGGGGAAAAAATTGGCCGGGATATTGGTGGAGATCAATGGTGAAGGGGGCGGTAGCTATCGCGTGGTCATTGGCGTGGGTGTGAATGTGCGTATGTCAGTAGCCAGTGGGGCTTCCATCGATCAGGCCTGGACAGATTTGTGCGCACATACTACCAAGCCTGTCTCCCGAAATCAGATTGCCGCTAATCTGATTACAGAGTTGAGTGATGCCCTCAAGCGCTTTGAACAAGGTGGTTTGGAACCCTTTTTGGAAGAATGGAAGCGTTGTGATCTTACCCTGGATAGAGAGATCAATATTCTGCAGTCGGGTAAAGTGGAAACGGGGATTTCAAAAGGCGTGAATCGTCACGGTGCCTTGCTCGTGGAAACAGATCAAGGAACAAAACAAATCTATTCAGGGGAAGTGAGTATCAGAATTTCGCAAACTAGTGATACTATGCTTGTGGAATAAGTGTTTGAATTGGGGTGGCGCATGCTGTTAGTGGAGCTTGGTAACACACGAATCAAGTCTACACTATGTGGAGAGAGCGGCATTGGCGACGTGTTTCAAATCACACACTCCAGTCCCACATGGCAAAAAGATTTTAAATCCTACCTGGCCTCTCTCGCTCAACCTGTACGCGTGTGTTATATCGCAAGTGTAGCAAGTGTTGCGCTCACAGCCTCACTCGAGCAGCTTGTGACTCGTAATCTGGCTCTTCAGCCTGTGGAGATCAAGGCGCAAAAAGATTTTTTAGGCGTAATCAATGGCTATCAGGCCGTTGAAACACTGGGCGTTGACCGCTGGTTGGCCATGATTGCCGCCTATCAACGCTTTCTACAGGGG
>JAOUPJ010000406.1 GCA_029879945.1 Gammaproteobacteria bacterium | reverse complement strand
TATCTTGGAAAATCAATGTTGAGGTTTGAAGGCCATCCATTTCGGGCATCATCATGTCCATTAGGATGAGTGAAGGTCTAGTCTTATTTATTTTCGCTGTCTTCAACTTTTGGTGTGCCTCAATTCCGCTCCTGCAAGTGGTGACAGCAAATCCCCATTTTTCCAACTGCCGAGATAGGACTCTAAGGTTTGTTTCGTTGTCATCCACGACCATGATGGAATAGGCGCTATTTATTTCTGGTCTTATATTTCTATCAATGGCGGGAGTTTGGTCTACATATATTGGTAGTGAAACGGAAAAACAACTTCCTTTCCCTAAAGTGGAACTAACCTCAATAGAGCCCCCCATCAACTGACATAGCTTGTTTGATATTGTGGTTCCTAGGCCTGTTCCACCATACTTTCTCGTAGTGGAAGAGTCGGCTTGTGTAAAAGGATCAAAAATCTGTTTTACAGCGTCATCTGACATGCCTATTCCCGTGTCACGCACGTGAAACACAATATTGGCAATGTCTGCGACTTCCGATAGTTTGACTACTTCCAAATAAACTTCACCTTTTTCAGTAAACTTGATGGCATTACTCAAAAGATTAACCAAAATCTGTTGAAGGCGGACGGGATCGCCAATCATGAAAAAAGGTATGTCTAACCTGATTTCTGTAATTAGCTCTAATCCCTTTTTGTGGGCAATCGGTGCCAGAAGAGATGCGACTTCATCGATAATCACTGTGAGATCAAAAGATACTTTTTCAAGCTCGATTTTGTTCGCTTCCATTTTAGATAGGTCTAATATGTCATTGAGTATCATTAGCAGAGTTTCACTGGAGCTCAATGCTGTTTTTACGTAGTCATCTTCTTCCTCACCCAAGTTCATATCAGACAGTAGGTGTAACATGCCTATTACTCCATTCATAGGGGTGCGGATTTCATGGCTCATATTGGCTAGAAATTCGGATTTTGCCTTATTTGCGTTTTGTGCTTTTTCTGTTTCTGTTTCCAGTCTGCTTATGTAGCTGCGAATAACGCGTCGAACGGTCATTAGCCCTAGTAAAGCAATAAAGAGTGCGAGAACACTCGTGCTGATAACTGCAGCCTTATAAAACTGTTGTAGTTCTGCCAAAGGTCTTTTTTGGTCTTCAACAGCCTGATCAGCTAGCGCTTCCAGTTGGGTAAGAAAGGTCACTAAGTTTTTTGCCGAATAGTCGTATTCGGTAATAACATCATTGATCTCCTCGAGTTGTTGCTTGAATTGAAAATTATCCAGACTGGCTGCTCGTTCGTAGTGAAAAAGAACTTCTTTTTGTCTGGCGTAATAAACATCGACCAGTTGAGACATTCTTTGCTGGTATTCTTGGGGGAGAAGTCCTGCCGAAAATAGTCGATCAATATGTTGTGATGAATGAAGTTTTATTTCTTGAAGTTTTTTATCAGTTTCCTTAGAAAAAGAGGAAGAACGTTTTATATTCTCAATGAGAATAATTTCTTTTTGCAGTTCAATTTGGGCCTCCATTGCGCCATCTGCGGTATTCCAGGCTGGCCCTATTATGTATTGCAGGGAGTTTGATAAGTGAGTGGTGGCGTAGAAACCGACACCAGCGCATATAAATATTAAAAAAACGATAGAAACCGGAAAAATGCCAATACTTTTTTGAAAAGCAATTTGCTCAGAATTAAGGTTGTTATCGTTATTCATTGGTGAAAATGGGATTTCCGCTTTTTCAATACTACATTGTCGGATAGCGAAGCGGATGTTTAAAGAGAGCGCATAAGGAGGGATAACTAATTTACAAAAATTTATCTATTTAGCTGCCCGGAATCTTAGATGAATAGTCCAACACTATTTGACCGGGAGTGAGAAATGATTCCCATGCCTGGCTCTCCCAGTAGAGCCGGGCTTTGTATGTGCTTGAGTGGAAAGTTAGGGTGTCTAAGCCCCGTACACACTCATTTCCAGGTAAGAAAAATTGATTTCCATCGCCCCTGGTTTGCCAACTTTGATCGTATTGAGCAGTGTGTCGTTTGTGCCATCCAGAATGGAAACCGTACCATCTGTTGGGTTGGGGACAAAGACACGATAATTATTGCTATCAACGGTAAAGGCAATAGGGCGGCGACTCACATCGGCCACGCCCACTTCCACTTCCTTGATCAGAGGGAGTTCGGGTAATTTGGTGGCGTCATAGACTTGTACGGTATTGATTTTGAGATTATCTTTCTGGGCCCCTTTGCCGGTTGCTGCAGAGGTGACATAGAGTTTCTTGCCATCGGGGCTAAAACGATAACAACTGGGGTAGTAGTCTTGGGGTTCGATGGTATTGACTTCTTTTCTGGCCTTAACATCGATGACTGCCAGTTTACCGATGACATGATCGGGGTTGCCCTTGCGATCCGCACCCTTTCCAATAACAAAATTTCCGCAGGGTGAGTCTAAAAGATTGCTGCAGCCTTTTAGGGGAATGCGAGATTCGATTTCGGCGGTCTCGGTATTGATCACTGCGATAGTGCCGTAGCCATTATTCAGATTGTAGACGCGATCTGTAACCTTGGAATAGACCAGTCCATGGGGGAAGGCGTTATTGGGTACGCCTGTGGTGCCGTCTTTTTCTTTTTCCGGTTCACACAGATTGATTTCTGAAATGGTTTTGAGATAGGTATCGCTATCACTGGCATCATTACCCATGACTAGGGCATTGCCTGAAAGCAGATTGGTCAACACCATGCGCTTGCCGCCAGTAAAGCAGGCCACGTGATGGCCGCGTCCTGCG
>JAOUPJ010000405.1 GCA_029879945.1 Gammaproteobacteria bacterium | reverse complement strand
CATCAGGCCCGGCAACGATATCCTGTGTTCCGTCCCCGTTGTAATCCATCACCCGTACACGGCCATACGAGTCAAGTGCCCAGCCTCCAAAACGGGAATGCACACTGTTGCCCATGTCCACAAAACCGGTGTCCGTACCCTTTAGTAGATAGAAGGTCCCATTGCCATCAGGCCCGGCAACGATATCCTGTGTTCCATCCCCGTTGTAATCCATCACCCGTACACGACGGTAAGGATCAGCAGCCCAGCCTCCAAAGCGAGAATGCACACTGTTGCCCATGTCCACAAAACCGGTGTCCGTACCCTTTAATAGATAGAAGGTCCCATTGCCATCAGGCCCGGCAACGATATCCTGTGTTCCGTCCCCGTTGTAATCCATCACCCGTACACGGCCATACGAGTCAAGTGCCCAGCCTCCAAAACGGGAATGAACGCTATCACCAACATCTTCGAATAGATTATTAGTCGCTAACCACCCAATGTCTAAAGGTGAAAGACAAGCACCATCACTTACACATTCTTTAATTGATTCTAAAAGCGTTTTATCTGTGGCTGATTTGTTATAGGTTAATTGATAATCGCGAACAATACTCTCGCCGGAATAGGTAAGAATATTACTGATCCGTTTCGTTGAATTGATAATTGAACCAGCTTGAAATGATGAAACGACATCTGGTCTCTGCTGGTAAGAAATTCTTACTGAACTAGTTCCAAGCGCACCGGTATTAGAATTTCCCGAGTAATCAATCCTACTCACATAATATTGCCCATTCGCCAAATCCTCTGTATAGCTAACCGTGTAATAATTCCCAGACCTATCCTCTACCTTATTGATCGCCCAATCTCTTATAGTCGTTTTGCCTTGGGCTTCTATCTTCGAATCCACCGTCCCCCCAAACGTCAAAATCTTTCCATCCTTCGCCCAGGCTGTGAAATAAGAAGGTCCGCTCCCCGCTGTACCATAGGCTTTGATCTTGGTGAAAGAGTCTATCTCTGTTCGATACTCACTCCCGCTATATCCATATGTCCCACTCACCAAAATCAACTTCTGCCCGTTCAAACAGAAACGATCTTTGTAGCTAAAATCCACGCCATGGATATAACCTTCCGTTGCTACGTTGGCGGGACATCGTGTTATTGCAGACAGACCACCCAAGGACCAGCCCACACCCAGCAAGCCGTTGCCACCTTGTGAGTTGTAATTAAGTGATAGATTGGGCTGCATGCCGTTGATGCCGGGTGGAATATTAATGGGTATCGAATAAACCGCCGCGCCGGAGGGTGTAACATTTATCGTTCCGGGTGTGCTGCCAACAGGGCTAGTGACTGCCGACACTTGAGTTGTGGCGAATGCAGTAAGAAACAGTAGCAGGGCGGGGCGAAGACGGTTCAGCATTTTTTACTCCCAGAATTTATTCGATACTTTTTCACAGCCAAAGCGAGGCCGATTACATTTATTGAATGTAAGAAATGGTTTAGCGAAAGAGTGGAGTCACTCAGATAGGGATTTTGTCACCCAACATAGCAGCCTCCCTGATATAAGAATAATAATTATGTGGTTTTGGTGATTCTAGAAACTATCAAAATCGAGCGGGCATGGCAAACAAAAAAAGTGTGAATATTCACATACGACGGACGTTGAACCGAAAAGTGAGCCCCGGAATCCGTGACCTGCGATCACTTCTTCCGGGCTACGCAACTTCCGAACTACCCCCCAATCTCCCGCTTCTCACCACAAAACCCATCAAACAACGCTCGATGTTTCACATACGAAAACTCATCTTCTCGCGTGTAGTATTGCCTCACCCAGTCCAACAACATTTCCAAATTTGCATCTTGTGCTTCTTTGCTTTCGTATTTATGCGGTTCCCAGGGGCGTGCGCGACAATTCGCGATGCATTGTTCTACGCCAGGATTAAGAAAGACCAGCTCAGTGGTAACAGGCAACACCATCTCCACCAGATCGGCATAACACCCTTCAATCACCCAGTTGTTTGTCGACCCAAGAAACGCGTCTATCTGTTTTTTACTTTCCGATAAAGGCTTGCGTTGTGGCGGCATAGTGTCTTGCCAAGCGAGCGTGTCCAGGTCCAGATGCGAAAGCAGGTGCTCGTCTTGTAATTTTTTGGCCAGGGTGGTTTTACCTGCACCGGAGTTTCCGATTAATACGACACGCATCGTTAAGCCCTGAATTTAGAATAACCCAACACATCATAGTAGGCACCATCGCGTATCACTTCGGTCTTCAGGTGCGCCTCTTGTTCATAGCCGCATTTTTCCAACACTCGTATGGAACCAACATTGGGCGCCAATACGGAGGCATAGAGTTTACGGAAACTGTGTTCTTCAAACGCAATGCATGTCATTTCCGTTAAGGCAGCGGTGGCGATGCCCTTCTTCCAATAGTCTTCACCCAACCAAAAACCGATCTCGGCGATATGTTCACGCCAACCCGTTTGCGGTACAAAGCCCACACTGCCTACGAACTCGTCTTCATACTCAATGACCTTCATCACCGAGTTGTTCATATGCACCCCTTGCGTGATCCAAAACTTGGCATCCGCTTCCGTGTAGGGATAGGGAAAGGTGTAGATCATATAGCGGGAGACATTGCGCGTGTTGGCCAGTTTCACTAAACGATCCATATCGCTTATTTGATAATCTCGGAGTGTAATCATGGACAAACAAATCCCTGTAAAGACGGAACAATCATCTTAGAACAGGAAGCAAAGGGCGGGAAGGGGCAATCGGGAATTAGGATTGGTG
>JAOUPJ010000404.1 GCA_029879945.1 Gammaproteobacteria bacterium | reverse complement strand
CGGGGTGTTCAGATCCGGGCAAGCTTACTCAGCGTGTGTCGAGAATTGAAATATTTACTGATGCCGGTGCTTTAGAGGCCACTAGATATTTTTTCTACGCGGAGAGCGGTAGGCTAGAAAAAGTGAGACTTGATAAAGTAGGTATTTCTGAGAACCTATATCACTATAACTATGATGAGAAAGGGAAACTAACTAGCATTGTTCGAATGCCTGAGGATCCAGCAGAATTAGTAGATATATACTTGGTTTTTTATAGTAGCGAAAACAAAATAAGCCGTATAGAAGGCAAGGAGAGGGACACCGATGAACTTTACTATACTGAATATTACGAGTATTCACAAACTCAAAACGTAGTGAAAACTCGGTATGAGTTATATAATCCTACTAGGGATGGTGAAATAATAGAATATTTGTATGACGCGGATAAACTAGTTTTTAGTTTTAGTGATGTATCAGAAACAATATATAACTACGATAGTGAGGGGTTGAAAGAAAATGAGATGGATGATCGATTCAGAGACGGATCAGTAGATAAAGTAAGACGATATTACTACGAAAAAGGTGATTGTATACCTATGGAACCAATTAGCCTACTTTCGAGCTATTGCATCCAATCGTCACTTTTCACGAACGAATAATGCAAAGCGATCGCCTAACAATTGAATGAAACTGACCTGCGACCGCGGGCTTTCTTTTGTGCGCTTTATCGCTGCGCGATTGTCGCACAAAAATCAGCTCCGCTAATGGTCGCCGGCAGCTTATTCAGGCCGTTATGTTTTAGAGAGGTAAATTTGTTAATTAATTAACCAGCAAGAATTTGTTTTAGTAATAGTAGTGTGTAACGAAAGTAATAAATATATAGGGAGTGTAATCGTGAGAAGTAGTATACAAACAACGATGGGTTTCTTAGTTGTTGCGGCGGTCACTGGATGTGCGACGCTTACGAGTGGAACAACACAGGTTGTTGTCTTCAATTCTACACCAACTGGAGCGACTGTTTTATTAGATGGTATGGAATTGGGTAATACGCCGCTGACACTGGAACTAAAAAAGAAAGATGGCCAACATTTGGAAATAAGAAAAAGTGGGTATAAGTCGTACAGCACAGTGATGAGCACACAAACAGACCCGATGTTTTGGGGAAACATACTCATAGGTGGATTACCAGGAAGTACAACGGATGCAGCGAGTGGGGCAGCGTACCAATACGCGCCGGAGCACTATGTAATCACGTTGGAGTCTACTTCTGCATCGTTAGATGGGTTTAATCAAACTTACTCCAAGGCAGATAGAATCAGATTATATCTACTAGAAAATTATGAATCACTTAAAATTGATTTAAGTCGAAAGTCGGGCGATCACCTAGAAGCATTGTTGAGTATGTTTACGCTGAAGGGAGAAGAGAAAGAGCTTGGAAAAGATGCTATAAAGGAAATCATGTTTAGCCAAGAAGACCCGGATATGTTTGTAAATCAGGTATTGGAAAAGTTTTCTATCTCCTAAAACATAACAATTGAATGAAGCGGACAGCCAACCGCGGGCCTCGCTTTGTGCGATGGCTGCGCCATTTTCGCACAAGCTCGTCACCGCTTATTGGTTGTCCGCCGCTTATTCAGGCCGTTAGATGCCTGAATTAATTTTAATAATTAAGCGAGAAATAAGTTAATGTTGAAAAATAGAAAATGCCAATTGTCAAAGATAGCCACAATTGTAATATCTCTATTTCTAATTGGGTGCGCTCAGCTTCATAAGGAAACTCCAACAAAACTGGTTGAAAGTGACAAGGACGATGGTCGACGATTAGTAATCACCACCGAGTTGAATGAGTCTCTTTCCAGTGAACATTTCGGAATGATGGAGTTCGTGCTAGAAAATAGAACTGAAGATTGGCTTGAAATAGAAAATATTGAACTACTTATTGAAAACAAAACTATTCGAAGATCAGTTCGATTCACTAGAGGAGAAGAGTTTTCTATTTGGAACAAGGCGGTTTCGAAGAAAATTAGTGTTGAAAATTACAATAAATCATTATTGTATGGTTCCTTGCTCGGAGTTGCAGGAGGGTTGAGCGCTACGAACAATAACTCGAATGCTAAAGACTTAGGAAAGATATTAGGAGTCGCTACACTTGGTTCGCTAACAGTTGATGAGGTTAGTCAACTTAGAAAAAGAGTGGAGGGTGTTGATCTTTTTCCTGGTGGAAATTTGTTAAATCCGAACAAAAAAATTCCGCCGGATTTATTTGTTGAGTCGTGGTTGCTAATTAATACGCGAAATCATGATTCAAGTCCTTTATTTTCAGAATTTAAGTTGAAGATTACATATTCTGATAAAGTATCAGAGGTCTATTTAGTACCAATTTTTGTCAAAAAAAGCAAAGCTGAATCTTCAGTCTGGCAAAACACTATAGCGAACAGAGAGAAAATAAACCATTTCAATAAGGTATGGGGAACAGAAGCGAAAGCGAGCCAAAAATAGGTATGCGGCATCTAACAATTGAATAGAGGCGACCTGCGACCGCGGTCCTTTTTTGCGCTAATCGCTTTGCGAATTATAGCGCAAAAAGTCGGCCACGCTCTTGGTCGCACGCGCCTCATTCAGGTCGTTAGGTGCGGGAAAGGGTTAGAAGTAATAATTGATGAAAAAAGGATTTGATCAGAAACATACGGCGCTCTACTACAATAGGTTTTCTAATGTGTATGATTTAGTATCTTCAAAATCTTACTATCATAAAGCAAGAACGCGAGCTGTTGCTGAATTACATCTTGAGC
>JAOUPJ010000403.1 GCA_029879945.1 Gammaproteobacteria bacterium | reverse complement strand
TACGAAGCCGTTTGCGCAAGTGACGGCGAGGCTATAAAATTCGCCTTCCCTTAAATACATATACCTGGAGAAACTGGATGGCCATTGAGAGAACTATCTCTATTATCAAACCAGGTGCCGTTGCAAAGAATGTAATTGGCGAGATCTACGCGCGTTTCGAGAAAGCCGGTCTAAAGATAGTTGCCGCGAAAATGAAGCACTTGAGCCAGACCGAGGCGGGAAACTTCTATGAAGTTCACAAAGAGCGTCCATTTTACAAAGACTTAGTAAGTTTTATGACCTCCGGCCCAGTGATGATTCAGGTGTTGGAAGGGGAAGATGCGATTGCCAAGAATCGGGAAGTGATGGGTGCGACCAATCCTAAAGAGGCCGCCGCAGGAACCATACGTGCCGATTTTGCTCAAAGCATAGACGAAAATGCGGTACACGGTTCAGATGGTGCCGACACTGCCAAGGCCGAAATCGCCTTTTTCTTTGGTGAAGACGAGCTGTGCCCAAGAACTCGATAAACAATTATTAATGGTCACTGAAAAACAAAATCTGCTGGATCTGGATCTGGAAGGTCTGCGTAACTATTTCCGTAGCATAGGGGAAAAACCCTTTCGTGCCACGCAACTGGTGAAGTGGATCTATCAGCAGGGGGTCAGTGACTTTTATCAAATGAGCAATATTTCCAAGGGCCTGCATGCGGCCCTTGCTCAACATTGCGAGATCAAGACGCCCGAAATCGCCTTAGAGCACGCCTCGGGCGATGGCACCCATAAATGGCTGTTGCGCTTGGCAGATGGCAACTGCATCGAAACGGTTTTCATACCGGAAAACGATCGTGGCACCCTGTGCATTTCCTCGCAAGTGGGCTGCAGCCTGAATTGCTCGTTTTGTTCCACCGCCAAACAGGGCTTCAATCGCAACCTGACTACGGCGGAGATCATCGGCCAGGTCTGGCTGGCGGCAAAACAGTTGAATCATTTTCAGCACGATAAGCGTGCAATCACAAATATCGTTTTTATGGGTATGGGCGAGCCCTTGCTCAACTACGAGGCCGTCTCGCGGGCGATTAGCCTATTGTTGGATGACAACGCCTTTGGTCTGTCGCGCAGACGCGTCACCGTGAGCACGTCCGGTGTGGTGCCCGTTTTGGCGCAACTGGCGGAAGAGCACGATGTGGCACTGGCGGTGTCACTGCATGCCGCGGATGATGAGTTACGCAACGAGCTCGTCCCCATTAATAAAAAATACAATATCGCCACCCTGTTGGCGGCCTGTAAGGCCTATCTGGGAGAGCGTCCACGCGACCGTATTACCGTTGAATACGCCATGATAGACGGAGTCAACGATAGCCTGGCACATGCCAAGTCCCTGATCCGCGTTCTGGAAGGGATCCCTTCCAAGGTGAATCTGATTCCTTTCAATCCTTTCCCCAATAGCGACTACAGACGGTCTAGTGATCAGGCCATCAGGTCCTTCCAGGATAGGCTTATGGGGGCGGGTATTATGACGACTATCAGGCGCACCCGGGGTGATGATATCGCCGCGGCCTGTGGTCAGTTGGCCGGCCAGGTGAAGGATAAGACCCGGCGTAGCGAGCGCGTGAGAATGGTGGAAGTGCGCTGAAACTTGGGCTAAGTTAAGAATAGATGGTTGTCTAAGGATTGGCCGATTTGCTGACCTTATGACCAGTAGACACGATTAGGATAAAGGGTTTAATCATGCAGGAAGATGGTGTACTCAAAGTAACGGTTATCAACCCGGCGTCTAAGGCTCCTGTGAGAGAATTGACATCGGAGGTGGAAGCCATTCTGGCGGAAATGATGGCGGACGAGCAGCACGGCCCGGGCCCCTATCTGCGCAGGCTGCGGGAAATGCAGGGTTTGTCCCTCTACCAAACTTCCACCGGAGTCAGTGTGGGAGAGCCGCAGATTCGCGCCCTGGAAAATGACGAATTCGAAAACCTGCCTGCCCCGATTTTTGTACGTCACTTTCTCCAGCGATATTGCAATTTTCTCAATATCCCTGCCGATGAAGTGATGGAAAGCTATGAACGAATAGGAGTGATTGAAACTCCTTCCCTGGCTCGCGTGTCCATACGACCCAAACTGGGTAATCGCAGAATTTCGCTGCATTGGGCCGTTTTTTCCCTGGTCGCGCTTGTGATGGCGGTCTTCATCTATTGGTGGCAGACACGCCCCCTGGAGCCGGAAGTGTTTCAGTTTGGACCCAAAAAGAGTGAGGCGCAGCCGAAACCCGAGCAAAAGGACAATAGCCTGGCACTGCCACCGTTGAACTTTACGCCACCGGCGGAAGATGTGGGTGCACAGTAAACGGGTTTAATCGCCTTTTGGCGACACGCCTTTCCAACTGCCTTTCAGTGGAAGGGCTTTTTTTATGTAATCGGCATCTGAGGTAGTCGTGGCGACTAAATACCAATCCGTTCGCGGCATGCGAGACATCATCGAGCCGGAAATAGCCGCCTGGCAACGTTATGAGCAGGTGGTGCTGGCGGCGTTTGAGCGTTATTGCTACCAGGAACTCCGTTTACCCGTGGTGGAGAAAACCGCGCTCTTTCAGCACTCCATCGGTGAAGTGACGGACATCGTGGAAAAGGAAATGTATACCTTTCCCGATCGGGATGGGGAAAATCTCAGTCTGCGTCCGGAAGGCACTGCCGGTTGTGTTCGAGCAGCGGTCCAGCAAGGTCTGTTGAGCCAGTCCAGAAAACTCTGGTACGGTGGCCCCATGTTTCGCTACGAGCGTCCCCAAAAAGGACGTTAT
>JAOUPJ010000402.1 GCA_029879945.1 Gammaproteobacteria bacterium | reverse complement strand
GACCTAGCTTTCGCCGGCAAAGCCTACGGAAAAAAGGCAGGGTGACAAGAATGAAAACAAAAAGTCTACCCCTAATTCTTCTTCTGGCGCTTTCTATCGTCGGCATGCTCTGTCATGTTGGCTTGGCTCAAGGTGGTATTGCCATCGACCCTGCGATAGGAACAGCAAACCCGCTAGAAACGTATGCAGTTAACGTCACTGTCGCCGACGTTACAGGCGTCAATTCTTGGGAATTCAAAATAAAATGGGACCCCTCTGTACTAGCGTTTCCACCCACTGTCACCGAGGGACCCTTCCTCAAATCTGTGGGATCTACAGAAATGTACGAAAATCCTCTGCAGCTGCTTTCAAGCTACCAAGTGGGAGCAACCCTCACGACAAACGCCAGCGCCAGCGGCAGCGGAACCTTGGCAACGGTTGAGTTCCAAGTTCTGAGTGCAGGAAACTGCACCCTAGAGCTCTACGACACTTTCCTGTATGACGTCAACGGAACAGAAATCACGCACACAACCGAAGACGGCTACTTCTACACCACAAAACCATTTGCTGGTTTCACTGCGTCAAATCAGGTGTACCTCTATTCAGAGAGCACCGCAGTCACTGAGGGTACTGAAGTTACAGGTCACACAAACAGCCACGCCTCAGACGATGCGTGGTACCAAATCAATTCAACAGCCGCAGACCTCGAAAACCAAACGATCAGTGTGAATATGACCTTTTCAACAACCTTGCTTCCAGCGACGATAGGGGAACTCTTTGTATATTCTGAAGCACACATCCAAAACGCAACTTTAGGAAATCCCAAAACGTACGTCGACATAAAAATCTACAACTACGCAGAAGATGCATGGGAAAAATGTTTCAGTGTTGAGGACGAAGAAGAAAGTGCACTTCTCGGCACCGGCTTTTATTACGAATATCTGGCAACGAATCCAAAAATAAGCGATTACATCGGCGCGGGGGGCGCGCTAAAACTACAAGTGTACTTCTTTAAAAATACTACAGGGCTAGTCCAATCCGTATATCTAGATGAAATCTACATCCAATTGAATAGATTATGGACCTATACATTCGACGCTTCAGCCAGTTACGATCCTGACGGCGGAAACGCAACCTACCCCACGGGGATCGTGAGCTATAGTTGGGACTTCGGAGACGGGAGCACAGGTACCGGGATGACTGTGAACCATACCTACGCGGAATACCTTATCGATCCCTACACTGTAAACTTGACCGTGACCGACAACGAGGGTGACACATGGTTTAGCACAGAAGATTTGAGAATTTGGCGTGACATAACCATGTCAGACCTTTGGCCAACACTTGATGATTGGAACCTGGAAACAGTTGACAAAATGATTCCACGGGGCACATGGGAATGGTACGGGGACCCCGGAGATACTGGTCTGCCAGAAGAGTATGGGCCATCGCTTACTCTCATCGCCACCGCTACAAACTTAGGCAGTTTGACGGAAACCGTGATATTTAACGTCTACGTTGACCGCGACACCGCAGTTATTGGCGACGAATACAAAGCTTATTGGTGGGGCCCATTTGCGGATTGGACACTAGAAGAAGCAGAGATTCCTATTGTAGGGGGCAAAGCTTCAGGGTGGAACCTGTGGTTCTATTGGTGGCTACTAGACAGTGCCCCAGGCGACACTACAGGCAACTACCTTCCCATAGGCGACTACACAGTCACTGTGATAGCAGAAACATTTGCAGGTGAACAGGTAACAGACAACAACAACATCACAGTTACCATCAGCATCGTCCCCGAAATCTCCCTGGTACCAGACACTGGAATCGCATCCACCACCATAGTCGGCACCTTCGACCCCAACTCCACAATAACAATAACATGGGACGGAACACCAATACCAACTGTTCCGAGTCCCCTGATTACCGACTCCAACGGCGACTTCACAGCTCTAATCAGTGTACTGACCCAAGATGAACCTGGACTCCACTTCGTCAACGCATCCGACGAAGCAGGAAACTGGGCAGAAGCATCCTTCACCGTGCTTGACATGACCGGACCAGCAGGACCAGAGGGACCAGAAGGACCACAAGGTGCAACCGGACCGGCAGGACCAGCAGGACCAGCAGGCGCAACAGGCGCAACAGGAGCAACAGGAGCAACAGGAGCAACAGGAGCAACTGGAGCGACAGGAGCAACTGGAGCGACAGGAGCGACAGGAGCAACGGGTGCAACAGGACTAGCAGGAGAAGACGGAGCGGATGCTCCGACGGAGTATCTCTGGGCGTCACTTATCCTCGCCATCATAGCTATTCTGATTGCGGGTTACGGAATCTTCAGGAAAACGTGAGAGCGACCAACATAAATACCCTCATCCCCCCTTTTTTATTCGTTAATTAACAATTCTGCCCATATTCGAATAGAGTCAAACCAAGAATTGGAGTGCTTCTCGTTCCGTCGCTACGCGCGCCTAACGCTTTAATGTTATTCAGCAACCGCGCACATCAAAAAGAGAAAACGCGAATTAGCGTCTCCTTCTCAGCAACATCACGCCAATGATCACAACAACGATTAGTATGACAATTATGACAGCCGCAATCAGTGTCGGCGGCACGGAAAACGTTTCTTCAGCCGGGGTTATCACCACATATCCGTTGATGTAAGTGTTGTCATCGGTGTTCGCTTCCCAAATCACTGAACTGGCCGCGGCTTTTATCGTGTGGTTTCCTTCAGCCATGCCTTCTGTTTTCCAGCTGAAAGTCAACGTTTTTTCGGCATCAGGACTCAGATCTGAGGT
>JAOUPJ010000401.1 GCA_029879945.1 Gammaproteobacteria bacterium | reverse complement strand
AGTAGTAAAACAGCTTTCAAAAACTTAATAATGGGAAATTCTCGGCTGTCGCTTGAAACTAACACGGGAGCTGTGTATCTTTTCTAGGCTTTACGCAGTAATGAGGCGACTTTCCAGGACCGCCGGCTTTGGGCGCTTATGAAAAACGTGGTCGCCAATGGAAGAATTACTGATAATTTATTATGAATTCAATGTGTTATAGTTTTTTGGGAGGAGCTATGAGATTGACTGTAAATTTACTAAAAGGATTGGCAGTGGCCCTGGCGGTGTTTTTAGCCGCTTGCGCATCTACGCCATCTAGTGATGAGTCTGCTACTGCGGCAGAATCCACAGAAGCGGCGGCCGAGCCAGCCTCTCCAGTTGCTGACGCGGCTGCAGAAGCGGCGGCAACCGAGACAGCGGAAGCCGCGCCTGCGGCAGAACCTGCGCCAGCAGCTGCCAAAAAGCCGGGGGTTACTGCTCTTGTGGAAAAAATGAAAGCCAATCCAGCCACTTTGTATTGGCGTGATACAGCCACCTTCTCTTTCTATTTGGGTGGAACGGTTGAGGCGGAATACAAGCCAGGCGACAGCCTGGTCCTGAAGGATGACTCAGGAGCTGAAAACGCAGTCGAGTGTAATTTCGCAATGGACGGCGGCCTTAAAGGTGCTGCCGCCAATACCAAGGCTTGTGAGACACTTATGTTCACCTTGGATAGCGCACTGGATTAGTCCTTAAGCGTTTCCGAAAATTAAAAGCCGCTGCCTAGGTAGCGGCTTTTTTGTTTGTTGCAAGCTAAGATATAATTTGCATTTTATTTCTAAGGAAGTCTTTTTGTGAATAAAGGTTTGTTCACCAACCTTATCTCGTTCGCCATCGTAGTCGCCAGCTTTGTTTCTCCGTGGGCATCGGCCATATTGTTTAGCGTGGGTATTTTTGCGCTCAGCGGGGCGGTCACCAACTGGTTGGCGGTGCATATGTTGTTTGAGCGAGTCCCCCTTCTTTACGGTTCAGGGGTTATCCCAAATCGATTTGAGCAATTCAAAGGGGCGATAAAGAAGCTGGTGATGGAGCAATTCTTTGGTGCAGAGAATGTGAAGCGTTTTATCGTGGAAGAAGAAGATGCACTGAAATCTTGGTTCAAACCCAGCAAGCTGATAGATTCTCTGGACTATGACAGCCTTTTTAACAAGCTGGTTAAGGCAATCATGGAGTCCAATTTCGGTAGTATGCTGGGGATGTTTGGAGGGGAGTCTGCCTTGGAAGGGCTACGGCCCAAATTCATAGACAAGATTAAGGAAGGCCTCTCGGAAATGGCCGACGGTGACAGATTTCGTAGCCTGTTGGTGGAGGCGGTGGACGCCGAGCAGATCAGCAGTGATATGGTCAGCAAAATTGAGGCTCTGGTTGATAAGCGTTTGGAGGAATTGACCCCTGAACTCGTCAAGCAGATTGTTCAGGACATGATTCGTGAACACCTGGGCTGGTTAGTGGTGTGGGGTGGCGTGTTTGGCGGCTTGATTGGCCTGATTGTGAGCGCGTATCAGGCTAATTTATTGAATTAAATAGAAAAAGCCCTCCATGGAGAGGGCTTTTTTCGGATTCTTTTTCGGCTTAAGATGCTTGCGTTAAAACAAAGCTCGCAAGAACTGTATATAGCGAAATGAAAACCACGTACATGAGAATGACGCGTTGTAACTCTCCTCGATGATTATTCACTCTAATCCCCCTCGAATTAGCAAACACAGAAAGGCGATAGTATAGACAGGGAATCCTGAGTGTACAAGTCCATTTTATTGGCTCATTCAGCCATTGATTCTACCAAGTCGGGGACCAATTCCAGATTGGCCAAACCTTGCGCAATACTCTGCCGCAGGTGCCTTTCCAGGCTCTCCGGGGCGTTGTAGACGGTGAGACGATGGACTCTGGCGGCCAGGGCCTCCAGGGTATTCTTGATGATCAATAGGGCCAGCCCATCCTTAATCGGGCTCTGGGCAAAGTCTATTTCCAGATAACTTTCCCTGGGTCTCGGGATTGCGGTGAGTCGCTCCACAATCTCTTCCACATTGCCATGATGCAGGGTGCCTTCAATCAGAAGATGATCGGGGTGTTCGGAGCTGATGTGAACGATATCCATAATTCTATACTCGCTTTCCTGTCTCCAAAAACGCCGGGGGATGATATCATTAATTATAGACGAGCTCGTTAACACTAAATTGTTTGAGGTGATTGTGAAAGAGTTTTTTCTTGAATACGGCATGTTCGCGCTCAAAACGGGCACAATAGTGATCGCCCTGGTAATCATCGTTGTCGCAATCATCAGTTCTGTAACACGCTCGCGCGAAACGCGCAAAGATCACCTGGAAATCCGCAAACTCAATGAGCAGTATCGGGATACAGAGCGGGTACTCAAAGAGTCTATGTTATCCAAGGGTGATATCAAACAACTGGAAAAATCCATAAAGAAGGCCCAGAAAAAAGAAGAGAAAGAAGGGAGTCAGGCAGAAAAGCGTGTGTTTGTGATCAATTTTGAGGGCGATATTAAGGCCTCGGCGGTGAGTAGTTTGAGAGAGGAGATCACCGCAATTCTCATGGTTGCAACAGAGAAAGACGAAGTGTTTGTGAAGGTGCACAGTGGGGGCGGAGCGGTTCATACTTATGGTTTGGCGGCTTCACAACTATCAAGAATAAAGGACAAAGGAATACCGCTGGTAATTAGCGTGGACAAGATTGCCGCCAGCGGGGGGTATATGATGGCCTGCGTGGCAGACAAGATTATCGCCGCACCGTTCGCCGTGCTGGG
>JAOUPJ010000114.1 GCA_029879945.1 Gammaproteobacteria bacterium | reverse complement strand
CGGCAGCACCTGCAGCGTTACCCCAAGGATGGCCAAGAGTACCGCCACCGAATTGAAGTACGGAGTCATCACCGAAGATGTTAACCAGTGCTGGCATGTGCCATACGTGGATACCACCGGAAGCAACTGGGATAACACCAGGCATTGAACCCCAATCCTGGTCGAAGAAAATACCGCGTGAGCGATCTTCTTTGATGTATGAATCGCGCATGATGTCGATCCAGCCAAGAGTGGCTTCACGGTCACCTTCCAGCTTACCAACAACAGTACCGGAGTGAAGATGGTCACCACCAGACAGACGAAGTACTTTAGTCAGTACACGGAAGTGGATACCGTGGTGTGGGTTACGGTCAAGTACCGCATGCATCGCACGGTGAATGTGCAACAACATACCGTTGGCTTGACACCATTGTGCTAGTTGAGTGTTAGCTGACAGACCGCCAGTCAAGTAGTCATGCATGATGATAGGTGCGCCGATTTCTTTCGCGTATTCAGCACGCTCCATCATTTGATCAGAAGTAGGTGCAGTTACGTTCAGGTAGTGACCTTTACGCTCACCAGTTTCGGCTTCTGCCTTTTGAATAGCTTCCATTACGAAGTCAAAACGGTGTCTCCAGCGCATGAATGGCTGAGAGTTAACGTTTTCGTCGTCTTTAGTGAAGTCAAGACCGCCACGAAGACCTTCGTAACAAGCACGACCGTAGTTTTTAGCTGAAAGACCAAGCTTAGGCTTGATAGTACAACCCAACAAAGGACGACCGTATTTATTTAGGATGTCACGCTCAACCTGGATACCTTGTGGTGGTCCATTACAAGTCATAACGTAAGCAACTGGGAAGCGGATGTCTTCTAAACGAAGAGCGCGTAGTGCTTTAAAACCGAATACGTTACCAACCAAAGAAGTCAGTACGTTTACAACTGAACCTTCTTCGAAAAGGTCAATTGGGTATGCAACGAAGGCATAGAAGCAAGTGTCGTCGCCAGGAACGTCTTCGATGGCGTATGCGCGACCTTTGTAGTGGTCAAGGTCAGTTAAAAGGTCGGTCCACACAGTGGTCCAGGTGCCAGTTGAAGACTCAGCAGCTACCGCAGCAGCAACCTCTTCACGAGGAACACCAGGTTGTGGGGTAACTTTGAAACACGCCAAAAGATCAGTGTCTTTAGGTGTGTAATCGGGCATCCAGTAAGTTTCGCGGTATTCTTTTACACCCGCGTTATAGGTCTTTTCAGCCATTATTTCCTCCTAGAAACAAATAAAGAAATCGGTATGAAACGGTGAATTAAATTTCGTTTCACGATGTTGAGTATTATAGGGAGCGGTAGCATAAAGTAAATTAAATATTTATAATAAAAACCATAAAGTAATACTTATGGTGAGGCATGTTACACATAACTATAAGACAATTAAGGGTTTTTGAGTCTGTCGCCCGTCATCTCAGCTATACCCGTGCAGCGGAGGAATTGTACCTGAGCCAGCCCGCTGTTTCCATGCAAATCAAACAGTTGGAAGAACATCTGGGTATCCCGCTCTTTGAGCAGCTGGGTAAGAAGAACTACCTCACCGCAGCGGGTAAAGAGATGCACCACTATAGCCGGGAAATGTTGCGGCTTCTTGACGAGGCCGAGGGGGTGTTACAAGACATCAAGGGCCTGCATAGGGGCACGCTGGATATTTCCGTGGCCACCACCGCCAACGATTTTGCCACCCGCCTATTGGCAGCTTTTTCCAAGGAATATGAAGATCTTAACTATCGTTTGGACGTAACGAATAGAGGTACGCTATTGGATCAGCTGGTCGCCAACGAAAAGGACTTGGTCATCATGGGTAGGCCGCCGCGAGACATGGATCTGGAGGTGGTCCCCTTTATGGACAACCCCCTGGTGGTAATCGCTTCGCTGGATCACGAATTGACTAAGAAAAAAAGCATACCACTTTCCCGACTTACTCAGGAGACCTTCGTAGTACGGGAACGGGCTTCGGGTACTCGAATTGCCATGGAGCGCTTTCTCTCGGACCACGGGGTAGATGTCGTGACCAGTATGGAAATGACCAGTAATGAGGCTATCAAACAGGCAGTTCAGGCCGGACTGGGTCTGGGGGTGGTGTCCATACACACCGTTAGACTGGAACTGGAGACGGGTCGGCTCAAGATATTGGATGTGGAAGACTTCCCCATTATGCGTCACTGGTATGTGGTGCATCGTAAAGGGAAACGTCTGTCTCCTGTTGCCAGTGCCTTTAAAGAGTTTATTTTGAATCAGGCCAGTGAGTTTGAACTATTGCCCGAGGTGTGGCGCTCACGAAAAGACTAGTCCAGTATCTTCAGTGTGTTTACAGACTCGTGGACCTTCCTCAGCGAGAGCCCTTTTTCTTTATTGATAAAGTACACACTATTTCCGATTATGCCCAGTTGATACAGACCAAAAGCGGGTGTTCCAAAGTTGGCTACGGCTTGTGCTTCAACGCTCCCCAGGTGCAAGTCTAACGTAGCCGCCTCCCCGTTAAAGGAATAGAGTATGCGAGTATTTTCTTTACCCAACTCTGTGCTTTTGTAATACAAGAATATTTTGTCTAGTTGAAAATCTGCGTCTACCACAGTGGCATCTTTGTAATCTGCTCCCACCCATTGTGCGTCGGGGAATGTGATTAAGTGTTCACTATCGTCTGTTTTGACTCGGCCCGCGTCGGGCCCACTATTGTAGTAAACCCACTCTCCTGCAAGGTACACAGGAGGAGTTGTTACTATGGCTATGCTTCCATCTGTCGTTAGCTGAACAGCGGTTTCTGCACTGGCCGATTTGCCCACTGTCCACAGGCTTCCATCATTCTGTTGATAGAGTAGGCGATTTGCACCCAGTTGCAGGCTGTCGCCGCTAATTGCGCCGCTTGCTGTAGTCAACAACGTGGCTCCGGTTGACGTGCCGGTGATGGGCAAACGATATATTTTGTTGCTCATCACATAGTAGGCAGAGCTGCCATCACTATGAAATTGGGAGAAATCTCCGGCGGGTGTTGATTCGATTGCGTCGCTGATCGTTTCGTCGCCAAGTGTATAGCGATGGATACTGTGTGTGCCTGCGATTTCTAGCAGCAACAGAACACTACCGTTGGATTCAGCAATTTTCCACGCCATATCCACATCCGTGCCGAAAATCTCTGTTTGCTTAGGGCCGAAGGCGGTATTGAGGGCGTTCAAAACAACCAGCCTGGGTCCTCGAATAGCAATAAACCCTAAGATTACACCCTGGCTGTCGTGCACATCTGCCACAGGGTAAAGGGCACCTCTGAGCTCACCCGTTTCAGTCTCGTTTAGGAACGTGGAGGAAATTTCGGAGCCGTCTGCCCCCCAAGGGTTACACGGTGAGGGGCTCCCGGCCTGATCCAGGTCCACTGTCCAATTCAGGGAGGAAAAATCGGGATTTAGGTAGTAGTGAAAAACCCTTGGCGTGTCGCTGCATAAGCCGCTGGTGTTGGCGAGTGTCAATTTGCGAAGTATGGGTGCTTTTTCGCCGTTGGTGAGTATCCACCAGCGGTTTTCAAAATCAAAAATACGGGCATAGACTCGAGTATTGATCAGACCGCTTCCGAGGGTGTCGGCCATTAGGCTATAGACCGGGGCCGGTCTTAAGAAGTTCGATACAAAGGTTTTTCCCGTAAAGGGAGCGGAAAGCCCCACAGCAGTAATGGGTATGGCGAGTTCTTCTGGTGCCTCGATAGCAACTCCGAATAGCTGCCCGCTATCTTGAAAATAGAGATAGCTTTCATGCAGGACTGGGACCTTGACCTGTTCCCCGCCCAAATCCCTTTCGGGGGGAGGAGAGCAGGCGGTAAATGCGATCAGTGCTAAAAATAGGACGCCCCCAAGTTGTAGACCAGCCAAAAAAGTTTCTCCATCTATCGCGTCTGACAAGGGTATCACGAAATGGCGAAACGGAGGTGGTACAGAAGGTGTGAAAAAAGGGGCGCAAAATGGATAGCGCCCCTTTTTTTGAAAGTACTTAGAATATTACAAACGTATTAAGCGGGGTATCTGCGACCTTTGTTAAAGAGCCGCTTGTTTTATTAGTAAAATAGACGTCATCCCCAGTAGGTGTCGTGCCATCACCGATCGTTCCGATTTGATTATTACCCAGGCTCGGTGTTTTAAACATTACGGCTGACAGCTCAGTTGTTTCTCCTAAAACAGCAGCTTGTGTATTGGTGGCCGCATCCCAAACTGAGTGTTGGAAGGTTACTTGCCCGGACATATTGTCTCCAATCGCTTGTGTTAGAAAAACATGCTTTGTAATGAGGCCTACGCTGCCAGCAGTGATAGAGGTGGTCAAGTCCGTTCCTGTCCATTCAGCGCCGCCATCAACTGCGGCTCCTCCAGCGGTGGGGGTGTAAGTTCCCTTATATTCCGCGACACCTGTTGCTCCGCCTACAACAGTCACTCCCGCGGTCTTTGTTGCCTGATCGTAGTAATAGACGTAGTTACCGCCTACCGCAGCAATTGAAGTTATCGCGTTGATGTTCACATTGGATGAATCTTTTAAAGCGGTCTTCGTAGAGGTGTCGGTAGCAGATCTGGAGACCGAATAGAGGGTACCGTCGTTGTTATCGACAAATACAATGTGGCTATCAGTCAGGTACAGGCTATTAGAAAAAGCGCCTGAAAAAGTGGCTATTGCAGTGCTCGTGGTCTCCGTTGTGTCAGCTATCGATATGCGACGCAGGGTATTGTCTGCATTGTCTATAAAATAAACGTTTTTCCCGTCTTCTTTGAAACGGGAGAATGCGACAGAGCTAGTATGCAGTGCGGAAGAAGTGCTTAACCCTGTTTGATTATAGCGTCTAAGTATGAAAACCGGGCCCGTGCTATGTTCAAAACTTAACAAAAAGTAATCCCCGTCTTCACCTCTTTTCTTGATATTCGCTATATCGGTAAATGATGCCCCAGACTGCTTGGTAATCTCAGTAGGGCCAGAAAAATCGGCGGCAGTTTTATTGATTGTGTTGCCGGATTTGACTACAAACCCGCTGATTGCCCCTGTGCTCGACATCAGTGCGAGTATAGGATTCCCGCCGACCAATTTGGGGGCCGTGCTACTATCCATGTCCATGGTGATATAGCGCCATTCTTTAGCCGAACAATCGTTCAATCCACCGGTGGTTGTGTCGTATTTGTATGCGAAAACAGAATTTTCCGGATTCGCCAAATCATTGTATGCTTGATAAGAGTTTCCGCAATAACTTGCCTTTATAAAATTGGACTCACTGGAAACTTGAGCGGCCACAGCGGCACCTGCTGACGTAACAGATTGAATTTTATATATACTTGACGAGGTGGTATCGGTAAATAGATGATATTTTATATGAAAGTCCGTAACACTTCCCACACTGGAGTCTAGGCTCCCATTAAATACATTTTCACCGATATTCGAGCCAGAGAAATCGGTACTTGTACCGGATATTTTTGTATTACCGGGTGTGCTAGGGGAGTCTGGGTCCACATGATACAAAATACCATTAGGTGCCGTTTGGTAAAAAGCGTAGGTTTTTGTTAATGCCTTGTTTTCAGTGTTTGGGTCAGTACTGTCGCTGCTTGAGCAGGCTGTGAGTAAAAGCAGACTCGTTACGACAGCAGCAGCCTTTGAATTAGTTGCTCTATTCATCATCTTTTCCTTATTCACTTATAGGGTTGAATTTACGCGGTGGCAATTATTTATGGTGGGGTATCGGTAGATATTCAACACTACTTTAAGGGTTGGCGTTAGGAAGAACAGCAGGATAGCAGACACTAACGAATGTCGTTTCAGCCCTTAAGTGACAATAACGAGCACCATTGAAAATGATTTGCTAGGATTAGAGGGCAGGATTAGTTATAGGGACCATACTAATGATTGAAATCATCCCCAATTGGCACCCCATGTTTGTACACTTTACCGTCGCATTGCTGATGGTATCGTTTGTTGCATTCCTGATTGCCCGATTTGGACCTAGTTACAATGTACGGTATCAGGCGAGGGTATATGCGCGCTGGAACCTATGGATTGGCAGTGCAATTACCCTCCTGACACTGGCAGCAGGCTTTTATGCATACAATACCGTAGATCATGACACCCCTTCGCATCTGGCGATGACTGAACATCGTAATTGGGCGTTGGTTACCGTGCTTATGTATTTTTGTCTTACTATTTTGTCTATCGTGCATAGTAAAAAAGACCATGATGAGTCACTGGGCTTTATGGCGATCTTGTTTATTTCGGTCACACTTTTGGTGACTACTGCTTGGCATGGGGCTGAATTGGTATATCGTCATGGACTGGGCGTGATCTCCTTACCCCAATCGTCAGGGGAAGGCCATGGCCATTCACATGGTGACGGGGCTGCACACGGAAATGGAGACGATCCCATGGGAAGTCACCGGAATTCGATCGATTCCCCCAAAAATCAGGCTCATGACGACGGACATAATCATACCCACTAATCACAATGGAGATCAGTATGTACGGTTTTAGCGCTAAAGTAGGCACAGATTTCGAGGCGGCCAAGGCCAAGGTAACTGAAGAGTTGCAAAAAGAAGGCTTTGGGGTGCTGACTGAAATCGATGTAAAGGCAACATTGAAGAAAAAACTGGATATCGACAAGCGTCCCTACACAATTTTGGGGGCCTGTAATCCGGGATTTGCCAATAAGGCCCTGGATACCGATCCCGATATCGGTCTTTTGCTTCCTTGCAATGTGGTGGTCCGAGAGGAAGAAGATGGCAGCATCACGGTCGCATTTATGGACCCAAAAGCGGTTCTAGGTTTGGTAGACAAGGCTGGAATTGAAGACATAGGCATGCAGGTGCGAGAGAAGTTACAGCGCGTTTGCGATGCCTTGTAAGGCGTCAACGCATACCACCCTTGTCATGTTTTTGTCATAAAACTGTGTTTAACTCCAAGGTAAACCAGTTAAGTACAACAGTGCAATGGCAAAAGAAGTAGAAATCCTGATCGTAGAGGATGAACGGGCAATCCGAGAAATGGTAGTGATGGCCCTTGGAATGGATGGGCTGTATTGCGTAGAGGCCGAGGATGTTAATCAGGCCCAGCGTTACCTCACAGACAACTTGCCGTCGCTCATCATCCTTGATCGCATGTTACCCGGTATCAGTGGGATAGAGTTTGCCAGACGAGTTCGTCGAGACAAAAATCTTAAAAATATACCCATCATCATGCTGACGGCCATGGCCGAGGAGCAGGATATGATCCAGGGCCTAGATAGTGGCGCCGACGACTATATGGTCAAGCCTTTTTCCACTCGCGAGTTGCGGGCCCGAGTGCGTGCCCTGCTGCGTCGCAGCCAGGGAGCCGAAACAGGTGCCGATTCCCTTAGCGTTGGTCATCTAAGGCTTGATCCAATTTCCCATCGCGTCTACAGTGGAGATCAGGTGCTGGAACTCGGGCCGACCGAATTCCGCTTGTTGCGATTTTTTATGGAAAACCAGGAGCGAGTCTTTAATCGAGCACAAATTTTGGACAAGGTGTGGGGTATGAGCATAGTGGTTGAGGAGCGTACGGTGGATGTGCATATCCGTCGTTTACGTAAGGCCCTGGCAGATTACGGTCACGAAACCCTCATCCAAACAGTGCGAGGTGAAGGATACCGTTTCTCGTCCAAGGCTTAGATGCATCCTTCTCAACGCCAAGAATTAGTAGTGCTGGTCTTCGTTTCGGTTTTGGCCGGTTTAATGGGGCTGATCCTAGGCTATCCTTTTCTTGCGTTATTTCTGGTGTTACTGGTCTATCAGTTTAAAACGCACCGCAATCTGTTTACCCTCTATAGCTGGCTCAAGGAGCGTAAAAAGGAAGACCTTCCAGAGATAACAGGTATCTGGGGGGAGTTGTTTAATGAGATCTACCAGATCGACAAGGAGACCAGACAAAACCGCGCCAGGCTTACCAATATGTTGGTACGATTTCAGGAAGCGGCGCAGGCTTTGCCTGATGGCATGGTGATACTCAACAAGAAAAACTATATTGAGTGGGCAAACCTGGCGGCCCAAAATCTTCTGGGCCTAAATAATGAAGAAGATGTTGGGCAACCAGTCTTGAATCTAATTCGCCAGCCTGAGTTCAGGCGGTATCTCAGTCAAACAGACCAAAGTGTTCCCATTACAATCACATCAGGGGCAAACGGTGATTATGAGCTGAGTCTGTTATTGATTCCTTACGGCAGTAGTCAAAAATTGCTTATATGCAGGGACATTACACACATATCCAAGTTAGAAGATATGCGACAGGAGTTCATTGCCAATGTGTCGCACGAACTGCGCTCCCCACTGACCGTGTTAAGTGGCTACTTGGAGATGTTACAGGAGGAGGCCGTTAACGGCGAGCTAAGTGAGAAGGCATTGCTGAATATGTCTCATCAGACAGTACGGATGCAAAATCTGGTCAAGGACTTGTTGATGCTATCCAAACTGGAAACAGAGCCACATTTAGTAAGCAATGAGAATGTGGATATGCAGGCTGTGATTGAAAATGTGGTGAAGGATTACACCTATGACAAAAGCGCCACCGAACATAGCATTACCCTGGATGTGCAGGCAGATTTAAAACTCAAAGGGGAGGCCAGGGAGATCTATAGCCTGGTTAGCAACCTTGTGAGTAACGCGTTGCGCTATACGCCCGAAGGGGGTGATATTGCCATTAGTTGGAAACTAGAACATCAACAAGGTGTATTGTCCGTAAAAGACAATGGGCCAGGTATAGCTCAACATCATATTCCTCGTTTAACAGAACGTTTTTATAGAGTGGAAAAGGACAGGTCCAGAGAAAGTGGCGGCACTGGACTGGGTTTATCGATTGTTAAACACATATTGGATCGATACCATGGTCAGCTACAGGTGGTAAGCAGGCTAGGAGAGGGGAGTAATTTTATTTGTCGCTTCCCAGTAAACTATACCCGTTAGCTCTTATGCGTGGGTAATTTGGCCTTTCAAAGCCTTGATCAGATCGTCAAAGGTACTGATATCTTTTGTTAGGCAGGTTGCCTTTAGTTCGATATCCGCTCGCATATTAAATTTTATTGTTTCTCGATTAAGTATGGAAACTTGTTCCTTTAATCTGCTAATCACAGTATCGGTATGGGACTCCAGGCAACCATACAAGAGGATAACAAACTCGTTTCCGCTATAACGTGCCAGCAGATCGTTGGCTCGCAATACATCTTTACACTTAACGGCCAGCATATTGAGTAGTTGGTCTCCCCGCAACTGACCAGATTGATTATTAACTTCCGACAAATTATCGAGGGTAATTAATACCATGCAAAGGCTGTTGTTTTCGCGCTTGGCCAACTGAAATTCGTGCCGTGCGAGTTCGAAAAAGTGTCTGCGATTTGTAAGTCCGGTGAGGGGGTCCGTGTTGCTGAGTTGCTCAATGGCGGCGTCCTTCGATCTGAGTTCAGATTTGAAAAACTGTATCAGCGCGCTAACACCGGTTGATATCAATAGAGACAAAAAAAATCCGGAATACACATAATCAATAGCGATCGCCCCGAAATAGACAAAACTGAACAAGACCATCATTACGATAATAACTAGACTAATTACAAAAGGAAGTAATAGGGGGGATGACGAATCGATCAGAATTCGCATCAGTGATATCTCGCTACTTGGTGGTGGGGAATCTTGGTGTTGCATATAGAGTAATGTATCGGACGTGCTATACAAGCAATATAGCAATAATTTTAACGTCCTGCTGGCAACTGCCACAAAATGGCGGGAAATTTACTTATCTATTTGTTTTTTTTGAACAAATTCTCATAGTCGCGAATGATCGAAATTTAGTCGATTCGAGTGGCTTTATAAATATTCTGTGAATTGGCCCGATACCATTATGTGTTAGTCGTTATTCGCCCCTGTTGAACTGGAAAAGCCTAGTCAAATGAGTACCTGGTAGAGTATGAGTTTTCGATTAAAAACGATTCTGGGAATTGCAATTATTGAAATAGTTTTGCTTGCCAGCTTGATTTTCAGTGGACTAGCCATTCTTAAACAGACTAATGAAGAACAGCTCCAGCGTAGGGTTAAAGAAGTAGCCAGTCTCTTTCAAAGCGCATCTAGAGACGCCATTATTACTACCGACGTAGCAACTCTGCAAGACTTGGTAAGAAATCTGCTCAACAACCACGATGTTTTGTATGTACGAATTCACGGTGCGAATGGTAATGTGCTGGCGCAAGATGGAATACCAGACCTGCTTGATCGCCCGTTCAAAGAGGATGTTTTAATCAATTACGTAGACGACAACATATTTGACAGTAGAACTGACGTGATTGTCTCTGGAGAAAAGTTTGGCGAAATTGAATTTGGTATGCCTACGAACTTCATTAGCCAAACGGTGGATAGCGCTGGCT
>JAOUPJ010000400.1 GCA_029879945.1 Gammaproteobacteria bacterium | reverse complement strand
GACAAAATCTGTTAAATGAGGTGGAACTGAGTTCGGGGCAATCCTATGATGTAAGCCATGGGGCAACCATACGATTGCCAGCGCTATTCGGTTTGACCCCCGACAATTTTGCTAATGAGTGGATTCCCACAAAAATTCGTTCGGGTATCAGTTATAGTACCTCTTCAACTTTGTCTAACGTAGAGTTTGAAACAGCTGTCACCAGTTGGAATCTTTCTGCTTTTCAACAGCTGCGTGGCGGTTTTGGCCTAAGTGGCGATTACAGTTTTTCAGCGAATAGAAATCTTGAAAACTTTCAGCAAGCAACAAGTACAATCGACCCCAGAACACGCAGACGGGTCAGGGTGTTATTATATGACTCCAGAGACTACGAGACCAATGAACACTCTTTTAGTCTAAGCTTGAGTAAAGTGATGGCGGCAGGGTTTCGTCTAAACTGGCGTATCGGAGGAGGCGTTACTCGACACATCAACCCAGATAGTGTGCACCGGGCGTTGAACAACAAATTGCGCTATCGCCAAACGGTTAATCTAAACAGCAATTTGCGCCTGGATTATCTATTTTTGAAAGATATAACATTTGGCTTCATTTTGTCGTGGAATAGGAATATTTCAGATATGTCTGCAGGGCTGACGGTGCGAGACGTGCTTGCCTCAAGTGACACCGCCGGTGATTTCAATACCGTGGCAGGTTTGCAGTCTTTGTCCTTAGGCAGCTACACAAACAAAAATGCAGTCGCGGTTATGCAAATGAACTTCTAGTCAGCCACACGTTAAAAACCAATTTACTCCTGAGAAGAAGTAAAAGCAGAAATGGCCCAATAAGTAGTAATTACCATGAAGGCAAAAGTGATTCCAAAGCCCGTGGAAAAGGCCTCCCAATTGGTTTCGCCGCTTAATACCGCCCGTACAGCTTCAACTGCGTATTGAATGGGGTTTACCACCGCTGCGGATTGAATCCATTGAGGCATAAATGCCTGCGGTACCATGGCGCTGGAGAAAAACATCAGCGGTAAGGTCATCATATTTCCCATAACCACCAGTGGTTCCTCGCGTTGTAAAACTATAGCCAAGCCATTTGACACACTCGCGAACGCGATTCCTAAGCAAAGTACCACCGCCAAACTGGATAGAATATGCAAGGGATTCCAGCTGGTGCTGGCTCCCATCAGTTCTGCTGCCGCCAGCACGATGAGTGCTTGGGCTACTACTTGCACGGCAGAATGCAGAACGCGGCTGAGCACGATTGAGCTGCGTGAAGCGGGTGATACCAGCATTTTATCGACAGTTCCGGAACTGATTTCGCGCAGCAGGCTCACGCCAGACCATGATGACCCAAAAAGGACGGTCATAATCAAAACGCCAGGTAGAAAATAATCGATATAACTTCCGCCTGGAAAACCGGGGAGCTCCGCAAAATTCGCAAACAGGGAACCGAAAATGAACAACCAGAGTAGAGGCTGAATGAGTCCGAACAATGACCACAGCGGCATGCGCATGGCAATGAGCATGTATTTATGAAAAAGATACCAGGTATCTGAGATCATGTCGGAGAATCCTCTAGTCTATTAATCTTTGCTATCGTCTTTTTTGTTTTTTTCTTTCTCGGCTTGCTGTGCCCACCATTCCTTGGCTTCTTCGGCAGACCATTTGCCGCCAGTCCACTCTTCAGCGCTTTGTTCAAAGCCCTGGTTCTCCCCTTCGCCGTCTTTCTTTTCTTCGTCTTTTTCACTCATTTCAGGTTTCTCTCCCTTTTTATCCAGCTGTTCTTTGGTCTCCTTAGCAGACCCCTTGCCTTGTGATTGCTCTCCACCACTGTTTGCATCTGAGGATTTGTTTTCTTCCTGCTGGCTCCACCATTCCTGGGCCTCCTCAGCGGACCATTGGCTGCCTTCCCAGTCTTCGCCAGTTTCCTGTGCTTGCTGCCATTTTTTGGCCCACTTGGTGTTATTTCCCTTGCCGGCCCATTTTTCCCACCATTTGTTTTCTTCTTCTTTTTCCTTCTTCATGCTTCCACCGGTGTATTTGATAAACACATCATCCAGCGTGGGTCTGGCATAGGAAACATTGGAGGGATGCAAAGAGAGTTCGGTGGTAATCTCTATCACTCGGGGAATCGCCGCGGCACCATTGGTCACATAGAGAAAAAGTTTGTTCTCATCCCAGGTCAGATCGCGAACAAAGTCTTCTTTTTTCAAGCGTTCAGAGAGATTGGCGTCTCGTTGAAATCCCTTTTCAAACTCTAGCGCGACAGAGTCGCCTTGAATCTTGTCTTTGAGTGCATCGGGCGTGTCGATGACTTTGATTTGGCCGTCATTAATGATGGCCACGCGATGTGAGAGTTTGTCGGCCTCGTCCAGATAGTGTGTGGTCAAAAGAATAGTCAGGCCCAGATTCTCATTTAATTCTTTGATGTAGCGCCATAGGCTTTGACGGCTCTGGGTATCCAGCCCGAGGGTGGGTTCATCCAGAAACAAAACTTTGGGTCTATGGATCAGCGCAGTGGCAATATCCAGCTTGCGGCGCATGCCACCGGAATACCCCATTACGGTATCATCCAGTTGGCCCTTGAGATCAAAATACTTGGAGAGCTCATCAATGCGGTTGTTAATGTCCTTCTTGGTCATCCTGTAGAGATGTCCTTGGAGGACTAGGTTCTCTCGGCCGGTGAGGAAGTTGTCCACGCCTGTCTCTTGGGCGACATATCCAATCGCCTGTCGCACCAGATTCGGATCGGTGTCCACATTGTAGCCAGCGACAGTCACCTCGCCTTCTTCGAATCCGGCCAAGGTGGTG
>JAOUPJ010000399.1 GCA_029879945.1 Gammaproteobacteria bacterium | reverse complement strand
AGTTATAATTTTACGCATAATTTTCTTCGCGAACCTAACGTTGCGCTAAGCTGACTGCGACTAAAAGCGGTGACGAGCTTGTGCGATAATGGCGCAAGCCATCGCACAAAGCGAGACCCGCGGTCGCAGGTCAGGTTCAGCGCTTTGTTAGATGCAACTCGAAAGGTTGTTTCGAGCGACTTCCTCAACGCTACTCAATTCCAAAAGATCTAGCACTTTCACTCGCCCCCTCTATTAGGGATTTTCAGCCCCAATCTTTCAAGATACGAACGACAAATTACTCAAATCTACCAGGGTTCCCGAAAACCCGTTAACTGGGCGGTAGTGCTGCTTACTCAACCCATTTTCTGGCTCGCTTCCCCATATCAATAGAGCACGAAACTTTAAAACAATCTATCAGAATGAAAAGCGGCTAATCCGAATGGCTTTCATTTTTCATTCTCTATGCCTACTCGCTCACTTTCTTCGCTCTCTGAAGCCACACTTCTCTAATCAGCTGGCCACGAACGGAATGGGTAAATCGCTTTCTTACTCAAAATGTTTGACTAACCACGAAGCGATCTCGACAAAGTAGAGGCCGTGGAACATTTATGTTCCACCGTGCATCTAACGACCTGAATGAGCGGCGGACAGACAATAGCGGCGCTGATTGTTGCGCTACAATCGCGCCAGCGATCAGCGCAACAGAAAGCCCGCGGCTGGCTGTCCGCTCTATTCAATTGTTATGTTTTAGGAGACTGTAAATACTTCTAAAACTCGAATTACAAATTTGTCTGGATTTTCTGAGCTAAACATTATTTCTTTCAGTGTTTCTGCACCGAGTTCTTTCGCCTCCCCTTCCAATTCAATCATACTGAGTAATGCTTCTAAGTGATCACCAGAATCTCTACTCAACTCTACTTTTAGTGATTGATAATTTTGGAACAAATAAGCTCTAATCCTATCTGCATCTGAGTAGTTCTGGTCGAAACCATCTAGTGATGCGGAATTAGACTCCAAAGTGATAACATAGCTTTCGGGAGCATATTGATATGCCGCTCCACTCGCTGCATCTGTCGTGCTTCCAGGTAATCCTCCAATCAGTATATTCCCCCAAAACATCGGGTCAGTCTGCGTGAGCATCAAAGTACTGTATGACTTAAATCCCTCTTTACGAATCTCTAAGTGTTGACCGTCTTTTTTCTTTAGCTCAATCGTCAATGGTGTTTTCCCAAGTTCCACACCATCAACCAACACCGATGCACCTGTTGGCGTTGAGTTAAAAACTACATTTTGCGTAGTTCCGCTCGCAAGTGTTGCACATCCGGCAACCGCCGATACCAATACTAAGCCTACTGCTTTTTGTAGATTACTTATCACGAAATTAATCCCTCTTATTTTGACTTAAAAACATCTGTTTTTTGTAATCACCAATTGAATATTTTATAGAAAAAATAGTTTTACCTCTCTAAAACATAACGGCCTGAATGAGCGGCGGACAACCAAAAGCGGTGACGAAGCTTGTGCGAAAATGGCGCAGCCATCGCACAAAGCGAGGCCCGCGGTTGGCTGTCCGCTCTATTCAATTGTTATGTGGAAAATTAAAATTTATACCCGATACTTATACCAGGCAAAATTTCACTATCTTTATCGCTTTCTGTTTGTCCAGTATTTCTATCTAAGTACTTGGTATTGTAGTTGTCAATTCCGAAATTTAAGTTAACGTTCCACCCTGAACGCCACTGCCATCTGTACCCTACTCCAATTCCGAATAGTTTTTCGCTGACATAGTTATATTTGTGATTCTTATAGTCTACTTCAGCATCTAAATCATAACTCCCAATGTACAAACCCCAAAACCAAGAGTCTAAGTTCACACTTCCAAAATAACGAAAAGAAACGAATCCTGGATAACCTGCCGCATATACTCCATACCCTCGTTGATACTCGACTCCCAGTGAACCGGTAAATAGAGATGCACCTAGCACAACGTTTATATACTGGAGATCTTTATCTTTAGGTAAATTTAAATCTACTTTAAATATATCTTCTGTACCCTGACTGTGTGATACACCAGGGAACGTAAATACGATTACCACTAAACCGATGCATAGGAATTTATTTTTCAAACCATCCCTCACTTGGCACACCCAATTTTTAGATCCCTGGTCTTCAATAATTATCGCCTCTTATACTTTGATGACGGTACAACTTTCCACATAACGCCAGAATAAGCTGCCGGCGACCATCAGCGGAGATGACTTTTGTGCGACAATCGCGTAGCGATAACAAGCACAAAAGAAAGCCCGCGGTCGCAGGTCAGCTTTATTCTATCGTTAGGATGCTCTTCATTTCTCGGTTTAAACTTCAAACCCAATCTTATGTGGAGAAGCCACAAATATTAGTTAAACGCAGTTCCATGCGACAATTTCGAAAAATGCCCACACTCTAAAATTCGTTTGATACGGAAAGTGCAAATTATCTATTATTTGGATTTCTTCCCGACTGTTACTATATCCCGGATATTTGGGATAGACATCGATTGATGGGTGGTTCACATCTTTCCGTTATACTCGGATACCAAAATATTGCGCATTTAGTGAGTAAGGCTCTCTACTTCGAGCATCACCAGTATCATTTAGAAATGATGATTTTTCGCGGACTCCCTTTTTACTCACCCAGTTCACAAGAACACGACTGCGCCAGACTACAATCCGAACTCTCAAAATGCGCAGCAATAATCGTTAATTTACCAATCGAGAGCGAAGCCTTTCGGACTTTCCGATACGATACTTTTGCTTTAGAAGTACAATACAAACGTTTT
>JAOUPJ010000113.1 GCA_029879945.1 Gammaproteobacteria bacterium | reverse complement strand
CCCAACAGAGGGAAAGTGGTGGATGGGAATGGGGGTGTCCCTGGAATCGGCCGGAGACCTGCGTGCGGCTAAGGACGCCTATATAAAGGCCTTGAGTGACCCAAGCCTCGTGTTGCACTTGTCCCAATTTACACAACAACGCCTGGCTAGATTGCGAAATTTGAATTAGGCCTTTCTCGTTCAATCAGCAGACTGGTCCCTGAGTTTTTCACTGAGTTCCTTTTCGTCTGTTAGTACGTCTTTAGCGATCTGTTGCAATTCTTCCGATTGTTTTAATTGTTTTTCAAGGGTCTGCTGTATAGCGTTAATGGAACTGGCGATCTGATTGGTGACATGGCTTTGTTCTTTGATGGAAGTCGAAATCAACAAAACCTGGCTATTCACTTCTTTCACCACATGTTGTCCATCGGCCAGAGTCATGGCCACGTCTTCCAGAGCTTCGGTGCTCTTACTTAAGCGGGATAGCGAATTATCCAGCGCCTTTCCCACTTCGGAAGAAAGCTTGTTCATCGTATGTAGCACTTTTTCGATCTGGCTGGTAGTTGCTTCTGAGTTTATGGCCAATTGCTTTACTTCGTTGGCGACTACACTAAAGCCTTTCCCACTCTCTCCTGCCCGCGCGGCTTCTATGGAGGCATTTAGGGCCAAGAGATTGGTTTGTTGTGCGATGTCTCTCACCTTGGCGGTGAGTGAATTGATTTGTTGGGAAAACTCGATAAAGCGGTTGATGCCATCGGCCATGGTTTTAACGGCGCTTTCCAGGGAGTCCATATCGCCGACCAAGGACGAAATGGCCTCGTTACCTTTCGCCGCTTGCTCGTCACTGGTCTTTGCCTCCTGAGCGGTGGCTTCGGCGGATGACGCCACCGATTGACTATTGGCAGCCAGCTCTTCCACGGAGGTGGCAATTTGAGTGGTTTCGTCAGTGAGTATGACTAGGTTTTTAGAAAATTCTTCTGTAGTGAGTTGAAGCTTGGCGAAAGAATCCAGTTGCTTGCCCGCACTATCTTTTGCCAGCAGGCTCTCAAAGGCGGTCGACTCCGCTTCTCTTTCAGCGATTTTCTTTTTCGAACCGCCGAATAGTTTAAATATCGTTTTGTAAATCATCGTTTTCTACGTCTTACCCGACTACTATAGCGGCCAAATGTGTAGGGAAACTGAGTCGCTCAGCGCGTTAAGCACTTTAGACGGGTTCTAAGAAAGACTGAGGACCTACTTTTTCCGTCCCTGAATTTTCACCCGCCACTCTTGTGGACCTGTTTTATGTACCGAGTCACCCCGACTATCTACGGCGACCGTGACGGGCATGTCTGCCACAACAAATTCATGGATTGCTTCCATACCCAGTTCCTCGAAGGCCAGCACTTTCGACTCGCGTATCGCCTTGGAGACCAGGTAGGCTGCGCCGCCGGTGGCGATTAGATAGACCGCCTTGTGTTTTTTAATGCTTTCGATGGCTGCCGGTCCCCGCTCGGCCTTGCCAATCATGCCGATGAGTCCCGTCTTTTCAAGGACCGTATCGGTAAACTTGTCCATACGCGTGGCGGTCGTGGGGCCGGCAGGGCCTATCACCTCATCGTCTACCGGATCGACGGGGCCTACGTAATAGATAAAACGTCCTTTCAGATCCACAGGAAGTTTTTCGCCCTTGCCGATCATGTCTACCAAACGTTTATGGGCCGCATCGCGTCCTGTGAGTAGATGACCCGAAAGGAGCAGGGTCTCTCCGGGTTGCCACTGTTCTATGTCGGCTTGTGTAATCTTGTCCAGGTCCACGCGTTTGACCTTTTCGCCCACTTCCCAGGTCACATCGGGCCAGTCTTCCAGTTTGGGCACGTGCAGTTTGGCAGGTCCGGACCCGTCCAACATAAAATGGATATGCCGAGTGGCTGCACAGTTGGGGACCAGGGCCACGGGTTTGGAAGCCGCGTGGGTGGGATAGTCGCGAATCTTCACGTCCAACACGGTGGTCACACCACCCAGTCCCTGCGCACCAATCCCCAGATTATTGACTCGCTCGTAGATATCCAGGCGCAGTTCTTCCAGTTTGGAATTGGGTCCTCGCTTGATCAAGTCCTGTATATCAATGGGCTCCATCAAAGACTCTTTGGCCAGAATTGCCGCCTTTTCCGCTGTGCCGCCTATGCCGATTCCCAGAATGCCGGGCGGGCACCAGCCTGCACCCAGGGTGGGTACTGTCTCTTCCACCCAGGCGGCGATGTCGTCGGACGGGTTGAGCATGGCCAATCGGGACTTGTTCTCTGATCCACCCCCTTTCGCCGATAGTCCTACACCCAGTTTGTTGCCGGGGACCAGCTTGATATGGACTATGGCCGGGGTATTGTCGCGTGTGTTTTTGCGCTCACCGGCAGGGTCAGACACCATGGACGCCCGCAAGGGGTTGTCGGGGAAGGTGTAGGCGCGTCTCACCCCTTCGTTGACCATGTCTTCCACGCTCATCCCGCCTTCCCAGCGCAAGTCCATACCCACCTCGAGAAAACACAGCACCAGACCCGTATCCTGACAAATCGGTCTATGGCCCTGTGCACAAAGTCTTGAATTTACTAATATTTGTCCGATCGCGTCTTTGGCCGCCGGCGATTCTTCCCGCTCATAAGCCAGCCCTAAGCTTTGTATGTAATCATTCGGGTGATAGTAGGAGATGAATTGCAGGGCGTCACATAGGCTGGTTATGAAATCTTCTTTTTTTATCAATGACATATCTCAATCCCTTGGTGCTGGGGCCTTTTAGCTGGGTTCCTATTTCCATCGGAACCCGCAGATCTTACCTTTAATTTTAATACTTGAATTGTAAGAAAAAATTTTTATTTTCATAGGAATATTTTTCGTCCAGAGGGACCCGGAGATGGCAGAGCAGGGTAGCAGCGTTTATTATTGAATAGTTCATCAATGGAATGATGCAAACCGGAGTCGAATAGGTGCGCGTATGATGTTATTTCGAGTTCTTCCTTTCCTGGTTTTATTGGGTCTTATCGGTTTCGTGAATGCGGCAGTCAGCGAGTTCATGTACCGCGACCTGGATGGCGTGGAATATCGTCTTGAGAACTATAAAGGCAAGTGGGTCGTGGTGAACTACTGGGCCACCTGGTGTGCGCCTTGTGTGAAAGAGATTCCGGACTTGATCGAGTTTCATGACAAACATCAAAACAAAGACGCCGTCGTGATTGGTGTAAACATGGAAGAAACCAGTGACGAGAACGTGCGTAAATTCCTCGCTCGCTTCAAGGTCAACTACCCTATGTTGCTGGCTGAACCCGATTCGCGCTCGCCGCTGGGAGAGATCAAAGGTCTCCCTACCACGTTCATTGTTTCTCCCGATGGAAATGTGGTTCATCAAGAACTGGGAAGGGTCACGTATGCCGAACTGGAAGACATCATCCGTCGTAAAAGTAGCAAAAAGGCTATCGTTAGATAAGATAACGCCTAACTTTTTCACTCTTTAGAATCAGACGTGCAACGATTGATATGACCAAGGAAGTCTGAAATGGATGAGGCTTTGCTTACCATGCACTGCATTGTAAAGGGACGCGTACAGGGCGTCTTTTTCAGGCAATCCACCCTGGAACAGGCCAGAGTACTCGCCCTTAATGGCTGGGTTAGAAATCTGGCAGACGGCTCTGTCGAACTGGTGGCATCGGGTCGCCCCTCGGATATCGATCAACTCAAATCTTGGCTCAAACATGGGCCCAAAAGGGCGATTGTGGCCGAAATTGAATACCTGCCCTGTTTAGAATACACAGGCTCGGGATTCGAAATTCGTTAATTTTCAAAATGTAATAAATAAATAAAGAATGGGTCGGAAGTGACGCTACATACTATTAGAAAAATTGCGACAATTTACCTTGAGTCTAGATTTAGAACCAGTCTAAATGACGAAGAGATTAATACAAGTTACTAAAAATCTGATTAAGCCTGATCAGCCTCTGTTCTGTCCTATCTATAAAGAGGACGGCACATTGCTGGTACGCAAGGGCTATGTGCTCAGTCATTCCCAAGTTTCTGCGCTCAATAAGCATGAAAATCTATTCACCTTTGCCAAGGACCTTCGAAGATCATCGCCCGAGTATCGTAAGAGAAGTGCACGCAAGCGTGATACATACAATCAAAAACGATCGACCCAATCTCCCTTTGTAAGACTGCAGAAAATGCGCGACGAACTGATTCGTATCTACGAAAAGCCGGACGATATTCATGCCCTGGACGATATCTTACGCACCCTGGAGCGTCTGGAAATTGTGTGTGAAGACGCGCCCGATGCGGCGCTGGCGACAATTTTTGTCGATCCCGATGATCACTACACCGTACGACATGCCCTGCATGTGGGGATACTGTGTTACATGATGGCGGAACAACTGAACTGGGATGAGGCCATGACTCGTTCACTGGTCGGCGCGGCTTTAACGATGAACCTATCCATGGGGCTCGCGCAAGACGGACTGCAGGCTCAGGCGGAACCGTTGACGAAAGAACAAAAAAGGATGATTCACATACACCCCATAGAGAGCGCCAGGATGTTGATGAAAATGGGGTTGAAGGACAAGACCTGGCTCAATTTCATTGCCAATCATCACGAAAATCTGGATGGCTCAGGATATCCCAGAAAACTTAAAATGGACGACATTCCACTGGGGGCATCCATGCTCCATTTGGCTGATGTGTACTGCGCAAAAGTAACCGGGCGACGCTACCGCGAGCCGATCCTGGCCAACGTGGCGGCGAAAGAGGTGTTTCTGGACAAAGATACCAAGTCTCAAAATAATCTTATTGAAGTCTTTATACGGATTCTCGGAATTTATCCGCCAGGGGTCATGGTTCGTTTGAACAATGGTGAAAATGCCGTGGTTGTTAAGCGGGGGGAGCGAGTGGATACCCCATCGGTGCGTAGCCTGCTGGAGACGCGTGGGAAGATCATTATGAATACTGCTAACAGAAACACCGCCAAGGACGAGTTCGCCATCCAGGAAGTTCTGTTTCCGAATCGCCTTAACCAATACACCAACTTTTCAGCACTTTGGGGCTTCACATCCAAATAGCGCTGACTCGTGATTTATCTTTGTCTTTGTCTAAGACTGATTAAATTTCCTTTAAGCCCAATCTAAGTATCAGGTTTTATACTCCAAAATGTGAGTTGAGCATGGATTTTTCCAGAGAAATCTCGGTAAAATGGCACGATAAAAAGGTGTTTACGCTCTCCGCCTCAGGCTTGGACGCCCTTCGTGTGTTAATTATTGCCGGATATAGAATAATGCTTGATGATAACCAGTTCGATTTTGACAAGTGGCGAAAACTAGCCGAAAAAGACCCGGAGAAATTTGAAGAACAACGATATCAGTTGTTGAGCAGACTAATTGAGTCTATGCCCGGTGCCGAGCGCAAACAGCGCATGCGGGGATTGCAGTGGCGTATCGATATGGAACGAAAACGCGCAAAGAACCCAATTGACTCCACACTTAGAATATACAGAATGATGTGGGATTCTGTGAGCAAGAACTATGAAGAAATGCAGAATCTACTGGACCTATTCGATGGCAAAGTCGAGCAAGTGGCGAGAATCGAACGGGAAAAAAAATCGGCTGATGTTCTGTCTTTCGATTCGGGGAAGCGGCTAGACTAGTCCTTCCTCGTGTATTCAATTTACTAGAGCCTTAGTTTGGGCTGGCCACAATATCGCTACCCCCATTGCTGGGTATAATGAAGATCAATGGTTCCGGTAGCGTGTTCTGCGTAATTGGTGCAGCCTCAGATGACTCTCCGTTCTCCTGATTTTCCTTTTGTATCTGCGAGAGAATCGTTTGATTCAGAAATGGGGCTAACACATCCCGACTTGCCCCGGCGGCAAGTGCCGTTTCGACTATCGGTGCCCCGTTCCCTGTGGAATGATCCAAAGCAAGCTTTACAATCGTGGCAGCCTGGTTGGGGGCCAGTCTAACAGCCAAGTCGACTAGCTCAAGAACTGGAATTCCCGCCTGAAACGCGAATCGCATAATTTTTTCCAATTCCTCGGGTTTCTTTTTTATGGCTGCGGCAATCAATGCCAACCGTTGTTTTTCCAATTTTTTCATCGCCTCAGGCATCAATTGCTCCAGGGAAGCCCCTTCATTGAGGTTTTTCTCAAGTGAGTTTTCGATGCTGATACCGTTCTCTACGTCTGTAGACACTTCGGCTAGAACCGGATGTGTCATGAGTGTGCTAAAAAGTAAGACAGATATGCGTAGTATGTTCACAAAAAGTGTTCCTTCAATTTATGTCTGTCAAGATGGCCGCATAGCAATACAATTGCGAGTAGGCTTACAAAAGCCATCGCATTAGCAGGAATCTGTAAGTTGAAGTCACTCAGTGAATGAATGGATAAAGACGTAATTCCCATAAAAGAACCGAGTGCGATGCCACGGTAGAGGCGTGAGTTTCGACGGTAAAAAATCAACAAGGCCTGGGTTTGTACATAAAGCACGATAGCCGCCAAAACGAGTGTTGCGGGAATGCCAAGCTCCAGCGTAGTCTGGAGTATGTCATTATGTGCATGATCATGAAATGCACCCAGGTTTTCGCTTTGATGTTTGGGGTAAGTGGAATAAAAATTACCTGCGCCTATGCCCGTCAACCAATTATCTTTAATCACCGGCAATATATCGCTTGTGAGACTGAATCGCGTTTCTTCGCGTATCGTCGTATTTTCTACACGTTCCACAACCTTGTCCATTCCAAACCAGTTGCCGATAACGAGTAGGTCCACAAGTATGATGCTGGCAAACAGGAAGCTCAGTGTTTTTATGTTGGACCGGCGTTTCAATTTTCTATTTCGAAGGTATTGAATGAGTAATGCGGTGAACCCCGTTAGGCTCAGACTGAGAAAGAACGCAGAATTACCCATGCGTGAATGGGTGAGAACCAGAGCGATTACCATAATGACTAGAAACAATCTGAGTTGGGTCGCGGGCTTTAGTACAAGTTGTAGCCAGAAACGAGTTTTAAGCTTCCATTGGTCGTGCTTTTCATATGAAAACACACCCAAGAGCAGGCCTATGCAAAGCGAGATGGAAAGTTCGAGAAAGCCCGCCAAATGATTTTTATTGACGAATGTTCCCCTGCTGTGCAGGAGGGTATTGGCGTGGTTGCCGGTGTTCCAGTCGTTATAGTCGGTAAATAGTGCGAGGCTACCATAAGCGGCTTGAAACAGTCCGGAGGCAATAATGGCCAGGCAAAAAATGCGAAGTCGATTTGCCGAGTTGATAAAAGTAAGAGCGAGAACAAATGTTATGATATAGAGACTAGTCTTGAGTATGGATTGAAATGTGGAATAAGGGTCGTTGGATATGCGAGAAAGCGAGTTAAGTGATGTGTCTGCGGCTTCGCTGGTCCGTAGATCGAGGCCTGGAATGACTTGTATGATTTGCCAGGCCAACACAGCGAGCAAGGAATAAATCAGTATACGATGTGTTGTAGCGCAAGATTCCTCGTTCGATATCTTATATTGGTTTCGCGTTAGTTGGACAATGAGTATCAGCGCATAGCAACTCAATAGGATCGCCCAGCCCCACTCTCTATTCGCACCGGCAGGGATAGGGGCTAAGAACAGTAACGTTACGAAAATCGCAAATATTAGCGTGTCTGGGCGGTGTTTAAAGGTTGAGGCTCGAGTCAAGGGGTGGGTGGCTATGTGCATAGATCCTGTGCCTTTAAAGGAGAACGGATGCCGGCGCATAGAATGGGCAAAAAGCCCTGTGCCTTGATTATGGCTACAATTTTTTGGTTAAGTTTCCCTTCATAAGACTGCGTACCGAGTTGAGATATGATAATGTCCTGGGTAGCGGAATTGAGATGGCTCCAGGATTTTATTGAAAGCTCCAGTATGCTGAGTTGGATGTTGCTAAGTTTGGGGCCAAGGTGTAGCGCTTTTTGAATTCCTTCATTAAATAGTTCGTCATACTCATTTTTATACGCCTTGATGTGGGCAAGGTTCGCCCAGGTATACGGCCATAGGGGTCTCTGCTTTATGCTTTCCCGATTTAAGGATTCCAACTGCTGTATGAGAGAATCTTCTTGTTGTGGGAATAGGGTTAGTTTTGAATACACGATCTGATATTGAATATCGATTAAGGAGGGGGAGTAGGGATTTACAAAGCGGGCAAACCGAATCAAGTTATTTGTTTTTTCCCAGCTTTCGATATCCGGTGTTACACCCAGCCTTTTCCACGACTGATAGCTGTGCTGTGCGATCTGCGCCAGGGTGCTGGAAATGGCCACGCACAGTCCGCATACGAGAAGAATTGCCAACAACATGATTAGCGTATAATGTTTCAGTGGGGTTGTATTCATTAACCTTTTTCTAATTTTCCTTGGTGATACCGATAATAGGTGTAGCCGTAGTAATCGCTTGCCTTCTTCAGGTCTAAGCGATTCAAAACAGCGCCACACACGTTCGCGTCGCAATTTATCAGCTTTTGTAAGCCTTGTTGTACCGCTTGCGCCGCAGTGGTTTCGGAGCGAACAACAAAAACCACCTGGTCGGTATACTTGGAAAGCACAAGACTATCGCTAACTGCCTGGATCGGCGGAGAGTCTATGATGACGTGATCGTAGATCTTCCTCAATTCATCGATGATCTGGGCAAACTGGGTGGAATCAATGAGCTCAAGGGGGTTATTGGGAATTTGCCCGGCACCCAGTATGTGCAAATCTGTGCCGGGATGGAATTGCAAACATGTGTTTAAGGGTTCGGAACCAGACACCAGGTTGGAAAGGCCTGGGTGATTGCGCTTAAGTTTAAACTGGGTGCCGATGCTGGGGCGTCTCATATCGGCATCGACCAGTATTACCTTGTTTTGCTTTGAGAGGGCCAAAGCCAGCATGGAGGCGATAGTCGACTTCCCTTCCTCTGGCGCGGTAGAGGTGACCAATATCACCTGTTTTGCTTGATCGATATGATTGAGTTTGATGGCCGTGCGTATCGTCCTGACAAACTCACCTATATTGTAGTTTTCGTCCATTTCGAACAGCTCGGGGGCGTAGACATGATGGGTTGTTGGTTGGGCGACCGCCGGAATAATTCCGAGTGCTGGAATATTGAGGAGTCGCTCCAGCTCTTCGGCTGTTCGGATGCCGTTGTTAAAAAATTCGAGTAGAAAAGCGGCGAAGATGCCGAGCATCAACGAGCAAATGAAACTAAGAGTAACGATAAGTTTTTTCTTGGGCTTGATGGGTGTGTTCGGCACTTCCGCCACATCCGTGATTCGAGCATTGAAGGGTTGGAAGTCTTGCGTGGCATGAGCCTCTTGAAAACGGGAGAAAAAGGTATCGTATAACTTGCGATTTGTCTCCACTTCGCGTTCCAGTTCCTTAAGTTGATACTCTTTTCGATTTATGGACTGGGCCTCTGATTTGGCGCTCGATAGGCTGTTTTCCAGCGCAATCTCATTTTTCAGTGAAATTTCGTATGATTTCTGTATGCTGCTAAGCACGTTTTTTATTTGTCTTTCCAGGTTTTGTTCACTGGTCTTTAGCTCGGATTGAGCTGCAAGCATAGTGGGATGTTCGGGTCCATAGCGCTCTGCTAGTTCGGCAACCTTGTTGGAGGCGGATAAGATTGCTGCATTGGCATCTTGTACTAATTTGTGATTTAAGATAGCTGGAATATTATTCCAAGTGGACCCGTTATTAATCTGTTTAAGCAGGTTTTCCGCTTCACCGCGTTCCTTTCTTGCCTCTTGCAGATCTATAGTGATCTCGTTGAGCTCCTTGGAAACCAGGCTTCTCACGCCTTCCACATCGATCAGCTTGGCGCTCTCTCTGAATTCTTGGAGGCGTTTTTCAGCATCGCCTAAAGACTTTTTGAGAGGGCCGAGTTTTTCATTCAACCAGGTGAGGGATTCCTGTGTGAGGTTTAGGCGTTGTTCAAAATTTCGTTCCAGGTAGGCATTTGCGATGGCATTACTCGCTACTGCGCTGAGCTTGGCATCATTCGACTCGAAACTAATGTCCACCAGGTTGGTTTTTTTAACCATGGTAACGTTTAAGCGTGAAAGAAACTGATTAACCAATATCTGATTGGCGTCCTGTTGATTGATTTTTTCGGATACCGTCTTTCTGCCGGCATTGAATTCCGGATGGGAGTTTAGATTAAGCGTGTTGACGACCCGTTTGGCAATCTCTCTGGACTTTATGATCTCGACCTGGGTTAGAAAAAACTCGCTATTCGCCCGTTCCAGTCCATACAATTCTTCTAGCGTAAAAGTTGGAGTTTGTTGCTGTTCAATCAGTAGTGTACTTGTCGCCCGATAGGTCGGTGGAATGGCCAATGTAATCAGGGCCGCGATAAAGGTTAATGTAAGCGAAAGCGCTAGGATGGGCCATTTATAGCGATTGATGATGGCGAGGTATTGCCTGAGGTCGATTTCATCGTCAAATTGTTCAGAGGTAGAGACATCCGGGTTTGTTTGGC
>JAOUPJ010000398.1 GCA_029879945.1 Gammaproteobacteria bacterium | reverse complement strand
GTATCGGGCTTGAATGCCCCGTTAAGTCAGGTTTGGTTAAGATCGCAATTAAGCGGATGGAGCGTGTAAATGGCACTAGGCAAAAACAAGCAGCAGCTATTGGTATAAATGAAATTGAACTGATACTAAAAACAACAGGAAACCGTCTTATAGATCTTCGCGATAAGGCTATGGTGTTAACTGCAAGAGATTTGCTTGCGAGGCGATCTGAGCTGGTTGCGTTAAAAGTTAACGATCTCATCTTCCATGATGACGGCACAGCTCTACTTACAATACATAACAGTAAAACAGATCAGTCTGGGACTGGTGTGCGCATGTGGGTCTCTGAGGCCTGTGTATCAGCCTTAAAAAGCTGGTTAGACGCTGCCGCAATCACAGATGGTAATATATTTCGGGCTGTGCGCAAGGGCGGACACATAACAGATAGAATATCTGAAAGGTCCGTAAACCAGCGCTTGAAAGACATGGCAAGCAGAGCGGGAATAAGCCCCGAACAGATCAGTGGACATTCATGTCGTGTCGGTATGGCGCAAGACTTGTGTGCTGCTGGTATGGAGCTCACTGAGCTTATGGTGGCAGGGAGGTGGGTGTCGACAAAGATGCCAGCGCATTATGCTCGCGAGCTTCAAGCTTCGCGTGGCGCAGTAGCCAAGTATTACATGTGCAATAGTACAAAGAATGCATATGCATAACCTGTGAAAGACATATAGCCGGTCATATATCTTCTCTATGATCCACATTTTATTTGAGAGGTAAATATGATCAATAACGTTGATTTTTTAAATATTCCTAAAGTTGTCACAACTAAAGTTCATAAAGTTATTGATTTTGAAAAACCGACGACCCAAAGTATTGAAGCTAAATTAATAGCAACTCCTTACACATGCGGAAGAGTTGATTGCTGCGGGTCATTTGTGGGTCATGGTGTTTGGCGTTCTAGAATCAAAGATACACCAGTCTTTGGAAGACCTGCGGTTATTAATTTGTCCATGCCGCGCTATAAGTGCAAAAGTGCTGGCCATACATTTTCATTACAGCCAAGCGAGATCAGCTTTAAACATCTTGTTACAATTCGAGCGTTTGAATACGTTGGATTTCAGGCATTGTCGCGTACAGTGTCAGAAATCAGCACAGATACGGGCATTTCAAGATCGGTAATATTAAAATCTTTCGATAATATTGTGATGCTTATGGATTGTTTTTATAAACAAAAAGCACCCGAAACTCTCGGAATTGACGAAGCCCATCTTGGCGGTAAGTACAAGGCAGTTTTCACGGATCTAGATAAAAATCAAGTTATAGATATAAATGAATCTAGATCGAAGGATACGATTAAAAAAGTAATTAGTTCATTTCATGGGTTCGAGAACATCAAGTATGTATCAATGGATATGTGTGAGGCTTACAGGGATGCAGTGAAAGAGGTTATTCCAAATGCTACCATTGTAATCGATAAAAGGCATGTCTTGGAGTATGCAAGAAAGGCAATGGACGAAGAAAGAAAAAAAATATGGCGCAAAATTAAGAATAAAAAAAATAATCCTATTAAGAACAACCTTAAAAGAATCAGACAGCTCCTTAATAGCAGGAAAGACAAACTTAAAGGAGATGAAATTGAAGAGATGAAACAACTGTTATCACATTACCCGGCGCTTCTTCAGTCATATGAACAGAAGGAAAGGTTTAATGGTATATGGGCTGCAAGTAATTCAAAACAGGCAAGGGCTCTATACAAAAACTGGAAAGAAAATATTCCTGATAAATTGACATCTACATTTGCTGCGGTTGCAAATCTCTTCAAAGACTGGGGAGATTATATATTTTCATACTTCGACACCAAAGATCGTATAATTAAAAAACGTATCACTAATGCCTATACAGAATCTGCAAATAGAATTATCAAAGAAATATACAGGCGTGGACGTGGTAATAATGAGTTCTGGCGTTTTCGTGCAAAAGTTCTTCATAAACTCGGGCCCTGGACCGAAAGAGAAATCCGAGACACTATTGGTATAGAGCACACCCTTATGCTTCGCTACGATTTAAGTTTTTTTGAAGCAATTTTTGGAAAGATTACCGAGAGCCATAAATAACTTAATGCGGTCTTCTGTGTTTGGATTCGGGAGTTGATTTAATTATGTGGGTTTACTTCCGATAACTGGTATTATCGGAAGTAAACAGCGGATTATTCTTATATTCTGAAACTTTGTCCACATAACTTGGTCGACTGCCGAATCCGGGCCTAAGTTATTGGTCGCCCTTGAGCAAATACGTGGATATATTTTCTGAACTGCTTATCTTTCCCAGATTCTTAGCGTGAGCAGCTCTGGGATCAGCAATTTTATTATTTGAAAAAGGCAAAGATTTTTTAAAGGCCGCACCTAATTGCGTCCAAATTGATAAATAACCATTATTGCGTTTGGTAATTTTTCTTTTCAAAACATATTTCCATGCAGTGGTGAATGTATAAATTTAACATACACTTTCAGTCATGTTTTGGCAACGAAGCAGAGACCGCAATTCAGCGAACCTCTAAGTTTATGTCAGAGAATCAGGGATTCCTTAACACCGCCATTACCATTAAATGTTAATAAGTTAATTTTCAGAATCGGCCACAGTTATACCGTCAAATGTTTGTTCCATATTTTTCATGCTGAACTAATCCGCTTGCGGTCAATAACAATACAGCCTGCTGAGATGTGCTAACCCCCATCTTTGCCTTGGCACGATTTACGTGCGTAATAACGGTGGTTCGAGATATTGTTAGTATTTCGGCAATATCAGCAAGTGATTTTCCCTGCGCAACCCAGCTTAGGCATT
>JAOUPJ010000004.1 GCA_029879945.1 Gammaproteobacteria bacterium | reverse complement strand
AAGCGTATCCAAAGCGGAGCGCAAGGGGGTATAAGGAGAGATGGATGAAATGGCGTCAATGAGTGTATGAGCCGAACCCTGTGTGATCTCTACGGCGAGATGTTGAATATGATTTGCTTCTCCTATGCCAGCAACGTGTGGATGACTGCTGAGAATTTGCTCTATCAGGCTTGTTCCAGATCGAGGCATACCCACTACAAATATGTAGCGCTCACTGTTGAACTTTGGACGGGAAAACTTTCTTAAGTGCTCAGGGGTAAAAAACTGGATGAACGCATCAATCTCCTGCTCAAACCGGGTATGGTTAAACGGGGTATGAATGAGTCGATTCGCGTGTTGATAGGCTTCCATCGACGCTGCATATTCACCCTGATTTTCCAATATAGAGGCCCGCATGAACCAGGCACGTGCACGATTGGCACTTGAAAGCCTGGGATCATCGCAGAAGGCTTTAATGTTTCCCAATAGCGAGCGATTGTACGCCGTATCATGGCACTGGCTTGCGTTATAGTACGCCTCAACGAAATCCGGCTGTAAGCGAATGGCCTCTTTAAACAATTCCAAGGCCTTTTGGTGGTTCCCAAGATACTGATGAACGATCCCCAGATTGTTATAGGCCTCCACAAATTCAGGGTTTGCGTCCAGTGTCTTAGCGTAGTAGGCCTGTGCCTTATCCAAATTGTTTAGTTGGTGGTAACAAAGGCCAAGATTGTAGGTTGATTGGAACATGGACGCATCCAGTGCAACAACCCTGTTAAAATAGGAAATTGCTTCCCCTATTTTACCTTTCGCCAGTTCCACCAAGCCAAGTTGATGTAGTGCTAACACATTGTCGGGTTGAGCGGTTAATAGGGTCTTACATATCTGTGTGGACGATGCGAAATGATTTTGATGATAGGCCTCTTGTGCCTGTTGTAAGCACTTGTCTACATCGACTTCATCGACTAACCCTGATTCTAATAACATAAGACACTCCCTTAATCTAAAAAATACACGGCAAGCCCTATGCCGAATAGAATTACTGGCTCAAATATTGAATTTTCATTGCTATTTCGGCGTTCCCTACATCTATGAAAAATACGACAACATCGCTAGCTCAGGCACAAAATCTCTATAAATCAGGAATGTATGAGAAGTGCTTACAACAGTGTGATCTGCTCCTGCGGAAACAACCTGATTATTTGGAAGTTGTATATCTAAGCGGTATTGCCCTGCACAAAATGGGTGAATTTTCCGCCGCATTGAAACGATTGCTACCGATTGCCAAACAACATCCTCGCCATGGGTCTCTAATCAATACTATTGGTTGTGTGTATTTAGATAGTGAGGATTGGGAAAATGCGGAACGTTATCTATTGTCCGCCTTGGAAATTACCCCTGGCAAACCGGATACTATCTTCAATCTGGGTTTTTTGTATGACAAACAAAAAGATTTCAATAAAGCGCTAGTGTATTACCAAAAATCGGTTAGTCTGCAACCGAACGATCTTACCAAGCGCTTGCTCCTTTGCCAGGTTCTTCTCAATCTAAAGCGTGTAGATGAAGCCAGAGAACAGCTTCTATTGGCGATCAATAGAGAAGAAAACAATGCTCAAACCCTGGAACTGCTGATAAGAGTGGAAGTGGAAAGACAGAATTTCCATGGCGCATATTTGTGGGCGAAAAAACTGGTCGATCTATACCCGGAAAACTCCTTCTATTGGAGCACGATGGGAACTGTACTGTATGAGTTGGAACAATACGAAGAATCGCTGTCATACTATGACAAAGGACTGGCGCTTGACGAGAACAACCACGGGGCCCTATGCAATAAAGCTTGTTCCTTGGAAAAACTAAAGCGCTACGACGAAGCAAAAGAGCTTTACAAAAAAAGCATAGAGGTTGCTCCTACTTTTTCCAATAGTTATTCCAATCTGGCGAGGATTTACTTCCTGGAATTCAAATATGATAAAGCGAAAGAATTTTGTGAGAAAGCGCTTGAACTCGAACCTGACTCGTCAGCCGCAAATCAGAACATGGGCACCATTCTGCACAAATTCAGAGAGTATGATAAGGCACTAGCCTGCTATTTCAAGGTAATCGAACTCAAACCACAAAACCCGACTACCTATTTCAATATCGGAAATTTGTATAGAGAGAGGGAAGTGTTCGATGAAGCGATACGCTACTATATCAAGGCAGTGGAGTTGGATTCAGGATATGGAGATGCTATTTTCAATTTAGGCGTGACACAATTGAGTCTAGGACATTTCGAACAAGGGTGGTCGAACTATTTTCTCCGCCCCAGGTTTATACCTGAGTGCCTGAGAAAACTTTCAAAAATTGTCCCCGGAATGGATCTTTCGGGATCTCACATCCAGCTCTTACAAGCACAGGGGTTGGGAGATGAAATATTTTTCCTACGTTTTCTTCCTGCACTCAAGAAAATGGATGTCAAGATTAGTTACGTGAGCGTGGATAAACTGGTGCCTCTGCTGCGAAGATTTCCCAGTATTGACGAAATTATTACTGAGGAAAAACGAATTGAATCAGACCACCTGTTTGCAGTGGATGATTTACCGCTGATTTTGAATGTGACAGAGTGGAGCCAAATTCCTCCTTCCCTGCGTTTCGAGCCCTTAGCAGAAAAACTGGAAGAGGTAAGGAACAAGATTAAGAAGGAAAATGTAGATTCAAGAAAAATGCTAGGACTTACTTGGTTAGCAGGAAAGCAGACTGAACAATTGAAATATAGTAATGTAAGAATGTTGCAGAAAAATATTGAACTCAATTCCCTAATTGAGCTATTAGCTGATTATGATATCAATATTCTTGTGTTACAGCGCAATGTCAAAAAAGAAGATTTGCAGACACTAAAAAACGCCTTTCCAGGAAGGGTGTTTGACTTTTCCTCATACAATGAGGATCTCGAGTTGATGCTTGCCTTGCTAAAACAGATAGACGAATACGTAGGAGTAAGCAATACCAATATGCATCTTTTAGCTACCTTGGACAAATTCGCCCACGTGTTGATACCCCATCCTGCGGATTGGCGTTGGTTGAATTTTGGTAAATTCTCTCCCTGGTTTCCACAATTTCCTGTGTATAGACAGGACAAGGATGGGTCTTGGAAGGAGGCTCTAAAGGATTTAAAGAAGGACCTGGACTTGGTCCTTCCAAGTATGAAAGTCGCGATGTAGCATATCAAACAGGTGCCCTAAGTTTTTATACAGGAACCGCTTCCTCAGTTTGAATAGTAACAGTTTCTCTGAGATCGTCTAGCCGATAGAGAAGTAAATCATTCGCGTGCACGATTTCCGGGGTCAACTCCAGGATGCCGTTTGCTCTCATATTCGCAAAAAGGCCGCGTACAGCAAGCTCGTTTGTGAAAAAGCCCAGGGTGGCTAGCGTAGTAATTCTGGACAAGGTATTTTGCGGATCATAAAACGAATACATTGGATCTGCTATTACCAACTGTTCAATCATTGAAGCTTCCAACCAGTCTCCAAGTCTACCGTTAGGAGTGATGTAGTCAAATCTGGGATTAGGGGAAATAAACGGTTCTGGTATGGATATGGTATTTTCATTCTTCCTGCTTTCGTCGAATACAACACTGAGGAAATGAATAGACTCACTAATACGGCCCAATTCATAGGCGATTCGCGATAGAGAAAAAATACGAGACATCGTGAGGCCTAAATCTGCATGCTTGTTTATGGCCTGATAGGCTCTCTGTAAATAGGCGTAACGCTGGGATTTGCTTATCTCGGTATTGCAATACCGATTAAAACATTCCAATGCGTAGAAATATTCATCCAGATTCGGTTTTTGAACGGTGGCCAGGTTTTCCTGCCAATTATCTGAAATCTCTGTGGCATAGGGATATCGGAATAGAAACTTCGGAATAGAACGTGTATCTATAGTAGAAAGGTGAGTATCTTCCATTTCGACCATAGGACTGAACAATAGACCTCTGTCACCTAGCAGGGCCTGAACCTGCTCTTCCCTACAAGCAAAGATAGAGTCGATAGATAGATCCAACTCATTCACATCCGTCGTTTCCTCAAGCAGAGACAAAGAGGGAATGAATCTGAAAATCTTAAAGTTAAAACCTCTTAGAAGATCGAGAACAGGCTGATTAACGATATTGTGGTGCCTGAATTTGATCAATAAGAGTGGAGTATTCTCTTCAAATTCAGAAATAATTTGCTGAACAATTTTGTCTTCACTTCCGCTAAGGGAAACACGAATCAGTGAGGGAGGTAAGGAATATTCAGATTTAAAACCGTTTCCTGTTGCAGAATCGATTCTTAAATCTACTAGGTTTAAATTAGTAATGTTATTGGATCTTACGTTTTCGGCGAGAAAGTGATCGTGGGCGTTATCCTGCCTGAAGTGCGAGATCCTGCCTTGGGGTCCAATTTTGGCACTCATGAAAATGCTAAAGGCGTCAAAGTTTTCACTGATATCCAAAACACGCATACCGTCAGTTAGATACTGATCGGCAAATGAGAATAGCGAATCAGCCCTGAAGCCTGTTTCTAATGCGATGAAGGCCTCATATGAGCAAATGGAATTGGGAAAAGCATATTTTTGATTACCGGGGGTAAGTATTTGCAGAGTATCCATGAATACACCTTATCGATTTTCTTTGGGCAACCGATTCGAGTTACCAATAATTAAATTAGCCCCAGGCAACTTCCGAATTGAGGTGGGTCAAAACGCTAGGGTATCAACGAAATCAAGCCTGGGCTTCCGCCTCAACTTCCGCTTCTACTTCACTATATGGTTCAATTGTTTCTACCGACCAGCCGAAGTAGTCCAGAGTATCATCAAAATTTATCTCTTCCGCAGTGTGTATTTCGACAGCTTTAATTCGCTTTCTGAAATTATCAAGCGCTATAGTTTGATCGCCACGCGCTCCTTCAATATAGAGCAAAATCGCAGCATTAACCAAACTCGGATCAGACTCAAAATTGGATACAAATTTGTCATGATAGGGATCCCACGCGGGTGTGTCTTGAACCCATCCCATGGCATGAAAGAGTGGAGGCAAACCCAGGAGGCCGTCCGGAAACATGACGTCATCATCGCTAAGGATGAGGTTACGTGCCGTTTCATTCCACACTTCACTCAATACAAAGAACATATCTTTATGTTCTGCCATAAAGTAAACCGATTCTTCAGACAGAAATTCGCTTAATAGTGCGTTCATTTCTTCTGGTTTAGTAGACTGCATTAGATTTAGAATGACCGCGTCTAGAAAACTTAACGGGTTTGCTTGGCTTGTTGGCAAAATGTTAAGCACTTCTTTTGTGTCCGTCATTACTCACCTCTTTTTGTTCGCAATACAACATTCTATCTCGCTCGCTAAACCATTCCTCAGCGTATTCACAACTCGTATATTCTTTAAAATAAGGGCCACCGATTGTGTAGTGTATGAGTGAGACCACATTTTTTGGTTGATCATATCCAACGAGATGATTCCAGGTATTGGGAAGGCCGCCTATTAAGGAATCATCTTGTAACCATTTAAACTGATGTAGTTCCAGACCACTTGCCGTATTAACATATTCGGGGCTAAGTGCTTTGCACTTGCTGTTGTTGAACAGCATAACGCTGGACCAGTTTTTCTTTTCGTATTTACTCTGTGGCTGTCCGAGAAATTTTTCTGATTCTTGTGGCTCATGTTTGTGTTTTACAACCATGACGGCATATTTTTCGTCGCGCATGGCAAATAGTTTGCTGATATCGTCTAACACCAGCATGTCACAATCCATAAAAACCGACCAACCTTCATAACCGGATAGATAGGGCGTTAAGAATCTCGAAAAAGAAAAGTCTGTAGACTGGAGTGGGTTACGCTCTCGATTGAAAATATCTTTCAACTGATGAAGCGCAATGGCGTGGAAGGCAACGGGTTTACTGGAGCGTGTCAAAATACTCGACGTCAAAACGTGAAACGCAGCCGTCTCCCTTTGATCATATCCTATGAAAACTCGAATGACATCGTCCATTGTCTGGTCCACTGTCTGGTGTAAATACTAAGCAAAAAAAAGCAATTAGGATGCCAAGGCGGGATTGGCTTTTTGCTGTTGAGTAGTCCAACTGCCATTCTTATTTTGGCGAATAATCAGAGAGTTAGGGGCCCATGGCGAGGTCTCGCCTTGTGCCAGCCAACGCCAATCAGGCGGGTACGATACCAATGTAACAGATGGCTTTCTTAGGCTTTCTCGTAAGTGAGTATTGGTATTACTCACTGCAACATACCGGTCCAGAATGGAAAGCAAGGCCAGAGATAACTCAAGGTCGTCGTTTACATAGGAATAGTCATGAAGGGGGCAGCCTAAAACATTAGAAAGCTCTTCAGTTTCATTGAAATCGGGGTGACGTTGCAATGAAATAAGTGTTCCTTCGTGTTTACCCAATAGTATTTTTAGATCCTGAAACGAGATATTTTTATAGAGTGTGTTAAACCCCTTTACACCTGCGCGCCATGTAAGCCCAATATAGGGCGCAGGCCCCAAGGCTTGCAATAGTGTCTTGAGGTGTTCAACGAGTTCGTGGCGAGGTTCTAAGGACAAGGGCTGAGGGATGGTGTAGTTTCCCGTATGTTTTCCCAGTAGATAGGGAAGGTCCGCAACTGATATTGTAGCATCATACTCTTTTTGGTTCGAATGGCTAATTACCTCTAAAAAAATTCCCGTCCTTTCCAAAATGTTTTTGAGCTTTGATTCACAATAGTACGAGACTTTGGCACCCAAGTTCTTCAGGGTCTCTACATATCGCATAAAAATTAACTCATCGCCCAATCCCTGGTCTTGACGAATCAATATAGCTTTACCAGTTAAATTTTGTGGTAACTCGTTGCTATATTTTATATCACTGTCTCGTATGCTGGGCCTGAAAAGATTGTAGTACCAGCCTTCTTTGAACCTTCCTTGTAGAAGAAACAAGTTACTCAGGTTACTTTCAGCCTCAATAAAGTTGGCATCAACTTCCGCCGCCCGGCGGAATGATCTTTCCGCTTTATCAAATTCTTGCCGCCACTGATACAAGAGTGCCAGGTTGTTGTGTAGTTGCGGCAGCACTGGTGCAATGTGAGATAGCTGCGTGTAGTAGTTTTCTGCTTCGACATCCTTGCCGAGCAGATAGTTCGCCTGGCCGAGATTTAGTAGCACTTCCACATCGTTTGGCGCGAGTTTTAAGGCTATCTCAAGATATTCCATGGCCTTTTCGGGTATGGAAATATTGATATACACAAGGGCTAGATTATTGAGTGCCTTAACGTAATTGGGGTCTCCCTGTAGAGCGAGTTCGTAGCAGGAGATGGCACCAGACCAGTCTTTAACGCGAAAGTGACAATTCCCAAGATTGTAGTTCGCAATGGCATAATGTGGGTTTAGGGATATCGCTTTTTCAAACTGCCTCTGGGCTTGATCGTAGCGCTCCTGTTGCTCATAGAGTGTTCCAAGGTTGTTGTAGCATTGAAAGTGTTTACTATTTAGCGTCAGGCATTGTTTGAACCTTTTTTCACTTTCCTCAGCGTTTCCCATCATTGCTAAAGCAATACCCCAGAAATACCAAATATTATCTATCTTGGGATACTTTTTTGAGAGATCGGAAGCAATATTACAGGCTGCCTCTACTTGGCCCTGCTGTATGTGCACAAGTAGTTTGTTTAGCTGTGCTTCAATCGTCGTTTGGTTCATTTCAAGCTGAACTTTCGACCTGACGGCTGAGCGTTGTTCTAAGTTGCTCTAAAGCCGTATCCCAGGAATAGTTTTCATCCTGGTGGTAGGCATTAAAATCTGAAAACCATATATTGGAGTTGTTTTGCCTTCCCCACTTCCATTCCGCTGGGTAGGGGACGAACACATGGGCATGCCCACCCAAGCCGGCGTGTATGTGCATATTGGTATTACTGACTCCAACGTAGCTGGTGCACAATTTTAGTAGCATAGCCATGTCCAACAGAGACTCATTTAAGTGAGAGAAATTTGTTACTTTACCTTTAAGTTCCCGTTCGAGTACGCTGATCTCCTTATCCTCCGGAAAGCGTTGAATAATACAAAAATTACCTTCGATGGATTTTAAGCTAGAAGTTAGCAATTCAAGGGGGATATTTTTGTATAGCGGGTTTTCGATATTTGTATTGCTTATGGAAGCACCCGCTCGCCATGTTAGTGCTATTAAGGGTTTGGAGAAATCCAGGTTCAATGATTCTTTAAATTTTTCCAACATAAGCGGATCTATATTTAGCGGTAGCGCTGACGGCTGCTGGTCGGGAGTGCTACATCCTAACAGTGCTGGTAGATCGGAGGTGCTAAGGGTAAGATCGGCTAATGTGAGATCTATTTCGTCGAGAATTCTATCAATTGATGGGGCATATGAAAGAAGTGATTTAAGCTTGTAAGGTGCAACGTAGTGAATTTCTGCACACCTTTCCTTAAGTTCATGCGTGAAACGTAAAAAGAACAACTCATCACCCAGGGGTTGATCTGCAACGAGTTGTACGACGGCATTTTTCAGATCGCCAGGAGTGCTATCCTGAGTAACGTAGCGTCCTGGCCTCGCTTGATAGTTCTTCCAGCCTTCCTTTAACTTCAATTGATTGAGTTGGCTGATTGCCAGATTGAATTGTGCCTTACTTTTTATCAACTCATCCAAATCTGAATCTTTGCCTAAAACCGAATGATAGATCACTTCGGCTTTCTCAAAATTACCAGCTTGTTGATAGGCAGAAGCGAGGTTCAGCTCGATAGCGGTGTTAGTGGCTGAGAGTGCCTGTGCCCGTTCGAAATATGAACAGGCTTTTGTGAAGTTCTCTTGTTTTGATGTGCAGATCCCAAGCAGATTGAGTGCATACCAATCTTCTGGCTCCCGGCCTAACTGCTCGATAAGTAAATTTTCTGCTTCGGAGTAGTCAGATTGATCCATGAGACACTCTGCCAGCAATTTAGCACCGTTGGCATTATCGATACCGAGCTGCTTGCTTTCTTTCAACACACGGATGGCTTGTGATGTTTGGTCTAGGCCGCGATAACAGATCGCCAGATTCGTTCTGGCGTCTTGGAATCGAGGGGAAAGTCTGACGGCTTTTTCAAGGAGTGGTTGTGCGACCTCATATTTTTCCTGGCCAATATAGACACCGCCCAATGCGTTTAGTAACTGGGGATGTTCTGAGTTTACAGTTAACGCCTGTTGTAAATGTTTGGCGGCCGTCTCAAATTCACTATTTTGATATTCAATCACCCCGAGCAGATAGGCTGACTGAAATCCTTCGGCGGTTTTTAACGGAACTGTTTGTAAAATTTCTTTGCACAGCATTTCTGCTTGCAACAGGTTTCCTTGCTGGTAAGCCACGTAGGCATGTTCGAACTGGATCTTGTTTCTCGTTTCTGATTTTGTTTGCATTGGTGATTTCGTCTCTTTGTGTAAAGGGAATCCAGCACTTTCTGTGCCGCGGTTCTCACTACAATCCGAATGAAATCTCAATACAAAAAAATTAGCAACAAAAAAAAGAAATAAAAACAACAAGTTATAATATTTTCTTTGAAATAGTTCAAAAAATTTGCGTCGGTATTTTGACATATCGGGGTTTAGGTGTTTTACTTATTTTGAGGGGGCAGTACATAGGGCGGAAGCCCTATCATTCATACAGAAGTTCTTAACGGGTCGAATCGGTGTTAAGGATTTACTGCTGCCATTATCTAATTGTTAGCTTAACTCAACTCAAAAGAAGCCATGAGGGAGTAGTATGTCGACTGAGAATACAGTGTTGGTTATTGAAGATGACAGTCATAAACGTCAAGTGTACAAAGGGATTCTTGATCTAATAGATCAGGAGGCACGAATTACGGATTGTCGGCATTGGAAGGAAACGCTCAGTCAATCGAATACTATTGGTGCTGTTCTATTAGGGGAATGTGGTACCGATGAAGTGCTCAGTAAGGTTTTTCGAGGTGTTTCCGAATTGGATCCAGATCTGCCGATAGTTCGTTTGGTTGACAAAAACAAGCGCCAGGCAAAACTGCAAAGTGAAACTGAACGGGAAATTCAAGGCAGCTCTTTTGACACCGTAGATCTTCCCTTGAAATACGTGCAACTCACTGATGTGCTGCATCATGCAATGGTATTTCGGACAAGCCGCACTCAGCCCGGCGAAGGGCGTTCCACCGAACTTTTCCGCAGCCTGGTTGGGAACAGCCGTTCCATTACACAAGTCCGAGAGATGATGGGGCAGGTTGCCGATTCAGATGCCACCGTTTTGATTTTGGGTGAATCGGGGACAGGTAAGGAGGTTGTGGCCAGGAATCTTCACTATCATTCAAGTCGCAGAAGCAAGCCCTTTGTACCCGTGAACTGCGGTGCTATTCCTGGGGATCTATTGGAAAGCGAGTTGTTTGGGCACGAAAAAGGGGCCTTTACGGGTGCAATCAGCGCCAGACAAGGTCGTTTTGAGTTGGCGGAAGGCGGAACACTATTTTTAGATGAAATCGGTGATATGAGCCTGCACATGCAAGTCAAACTCTTGCGTGTGCTGCAGGAGCGTACCTTTGAACGGGTGGGTAGCAATAAGAGTATTTCAGCAGATGTGAGAATCATTGCCGCGACACATCGAAACCTCGAAGAGCTGATAGAGCAAGGAAAGTTTCGCGAAGATCTCTTTTACCGGCTCAATGTGTTCCCCATCGAAATGCCGCCCATGCGTGAGAGACTGGACGATATCCCTCTTTTGGTCAATGAACTCATCGCCAGAATGGAGGCAGAAAAACGCGGGTCGGTCCGGCTCACGCCGGTTGCGGTAATGGCGCTGTGCCAATATCGTTGGCCAGGTAATGTTCGTGAGTTGGCCAATCTCATCGAGCGTCTTGTTATTATGTATCCCTACGGTGTAGTGGACGTAAACGATTTACCTGAGAAGTTTAAGCCAAAGGGCAAGTTTACCGAATCCGAGGAAAATGCAGTGGCCTTGGGCTCGGCACCGGTTGTCGATGAAGTGGTGAGTAAGCTATTTGAACTGCCCAATTCACAACCGCGAATCCCAAGTGAAGGTCTGGATCTCAAAGAGCATCTGAGCAATTTGGAATTCAATCTGATCAAGCAGGCGCTTGATGACGCCGACGGTGTTGTTGCCCATGCCGCCAAGCGACTCAAAATGCGCAGAACCACCTTGGTCGAAAAGCTCAGAAAATACGGCTTACAACGTATTTCTGAAGCGCCAAGAATATGACCTGGCTTTTAAATAGGCTTTCTAACTCTTTGATATAAAAGAACAAGTGCCGGGGCACACTTATTGCTCCATGTTGTATGCTTAAGCAGACAACGTGGAGCAGGGAGTGCTAAACAACGGTCCTACCAAGAAAAATCGAGCCGAACTTGAATCGGCTTTTCATCTTTTCAACCAATGCGCTGAAAATCTTACACGTTCATATCAGGCCCTTGAAAAACAGGTTGTGCACCTGAATTCAGAACTGGACGTGGTTAAGGGTGAGCGTCTACAACAACTGGCCGAAAAGGAAAGACTGGCAAGCAGGCTTAGCGATTTGCTTTCGGCACTACCCGCAGGCGTGGTGGTGATTGACGGAACCGGAACTGTTAGGGAATACAATCCTGCGGCTGAAGAGCTTTTGGGTACACCTCTGCTGAATCAACCGTGGCGTGACATCATACATCGGTCGTTCAAGCTTGGTGAAGGTGAGGGCAGTGAAGCGATTCTCAGAGACGGAAGAATCGTTAGTATATCGACCTGCCCTTTGGGTAAGGAGCCAGGCCAGATCATCCATTTACTCGATATCACTGAGAATCATCACCTGCAAAACAGCTTGGCTCATTACAAAAAGCTTTCATCGATGGGTGAAATGTCTGCAAAGATTGCACATCAAATTCGTACACCACTTAGCGCAGCACTACTCTATACCTCTCAGTTGTCACAAAACAACGTGGATCTGAGTATGCGTTTTAGGCTCAGTGAAAAACTGATGTCTCGTTTGAAACACATGGAACAAGTCATCGAAGATATGCTTGCCTTTTCTCGAAATGGATGTGGTGAGCTGGAAAGCGTGTCAGTGAGCGATCTGATCGAAGATTTTCGACAGAACGTGGATGGATTGCTGGAAACTTCGGGAGCCCGACTTTATGTTAAAGAGGAAGTGGAAGGGGTTTCGATAAATATCAATAGGCATGCGCTAATCAGCGCTTTGCAGAACCTGTTAGTGAATTCAATTCAATTGCAAGGTGAGCATACCGAGATCTGGTTATCCACAAGGCGTTTTAGATTACCTTCTGGTCAATCTGCTATTGATATTGTGGTAAAGGATAACGGCCCGGGTGTGCCAAGCGAGATCCAAGAGAAAATTTTCGAACCGTTTTTTACTACACGCGCCCAAGGCACAGGTTTAGGGCTTGCTGTTACTAAGGCAATAGTAGAGTCCAGCGGGGGTCGAATTTTTCTGGATACCACATTCAATCATGGAGCAAGCTTCGTCGTACGTTTGATGCTTACGAGTGAATCGAGTTCACTGCTGACGGATACGTATTCGGCTGCAATCGTTTAGGGACTGAGGAGAACGTGATGGATAGTTCGAGTGTTTTGATTGTTGAAGATGACACTGATCTTCGAGAAGCACTAAAAGACACGTTGGTTAGTGCTGGTTATTCGGTACTTGAGGCATCGAATGGTCAGTTCGCCATGGAGGTAGTCGACAGATTCAATATCAGACTGGTCGTAAGCGATGTGCAGATGACAGGTATGGATGGCCATACCTTGCTGAGGCAGATTAAGCGAGTGAAATCTGAATTACCGGTCGTGTTAATGACAGCCTATGGAACAGTCCAAAAAGCAGTAGAGGCCATGCAAGATGGAGCAGTAGATTACCTGGTTAAGCCATTTGAGGCACAGGTTCTACTCAATACTATCGCTCGTTACGTTCAAAACGAAGCGGATGAAAACATTCGAATGGTTGCTGAAGATCCACAAACGTTGGATGTCCTTTCGTTGGCGCGTCGAGTGGGCGAGAGCGATGCCACAATCTTGATCACCGGTGAAAGTGGAAGTGGGAAAGAGGTTTTTGCCAGGGAAATCCATCGTTCATCCCCTAGGTCGGATGGCCCTTTCATTGCGATTAATTGCGCAGCGATACCAGAAAATATGCTTGAAGCGATGTTGTTTGGATATGAAAAAGGGGCGTTTACCGGTGCCTACAAATCGAGCCCTGGAAAGTTTGAGCTAGCCTCGGGTGGTACTTTGTTACTCGACGAGATTTCTGAAATGGATTTAGGTTTACAGGCAAAACTACTTCGAGTGTTACAAGAAAAGGAAGTAGAAAGGCTGGGCGGACAATCAATTATTCCGCTCAACGTTCGTGTACTCGCAACCAGTAACCGAAACATGCGTGCGCAAGTGGAGCAAGGTCGATTTAGAGAAGACTTGTTCTATCGTCTTAATGTGTTTCCCATCTATGTCCCTCCTTTGCGCGACAGAAAAGGCGATGTGGTTCCCCTGTTTCGCCATCTTTTGGCTAAACACGCGATAGCCAGTGGAAAAGCAATTCCTGAATTGGAGTTGTCCACCCATGAGAAACTGTTAGATCACACATGGCCGGGTAATGTCAGAGAACTGGACAATGTAGCGCAACGTGCCTTGATACTCCAGGGTGATGGCTTGGTGAAGGTTGAGCATATTATGTTTGAACCCGATGCGACATCCCTAAAGCACATGGTTGCTCAGGAGTTGCCGGTAGTGATAGAGGACGAAGTGGAAAACAGACTCGAAGACAATCTCAAAATTCAAGAGTTTCAATTGATTCTTGAAGCCTTGAAACAGTTTAACGGAAACAGAAAGCAAGCGGCTGATAAGCTTGGCATCAGTGAGCGAACTTTAAGATACAAATTGGCGCGCATGCGAGAAACCGGGGTAGACATACCAAGACGTTTTTCAAGCGAATTTGCATAAATCAGAGACTGCGTAATACGACGGGGGAAATGCCATGAGTAATATTGATAGCAGCCGATTAATATCAGATTTACAAAGGTTGGCGAAACAGGCTCAGTCTATGAGTACTACTCAGCCAAATCAAAATGAGCAGATGGTCAATGGTACCGATACATTTCAAGAATTGCTTAAAACAGCCATATCAAATGTTAATGAGGCGCAGAAACACGCCGGCGACTTAAAAAAGAGCTTTGACCTGGGTGATCCAACTGTAGATCTTCCCGAGGTGATGGTTGCTTCACAAAAAGCGAGTATCGCGTTTTCCGCGTTAGTGGAAACCCGGAATAAATTGCTCGAGGCCTATCGAGACGTAATGAGTATGCCGGTATAGGTAAGTTAACGTTAATCGGGCAAGGAAATGGCTGAAGCAATAAAAAAAGAAAATCTACCTGCCACCGAAGTCAATTCCGGTGATCCGGCTGTTACCGGTGGCCAGGAACCGATAGGACCCCAAAGTGACATTCTCGTACACGGGAATCCTATTGAACGACTAAAACAACGTTTCAGCCAACTACCCAGACAAAGACAAATTCAACTCGTTATTGCTATCGCATTTACCTTTGCGATGGTTATCACCGTGATTGTGTGGTCTTCAAAACCAGCTTTCAAGCCTCTCTACGGTAAACTAAGCCCTGAGGTCGCAGGACAAATTACCGAGGCATTGACGCAAGCTAATATAACATTTGAAGTAGACAGTGCAGACGGAACCATTATGGTTCCCCCTGATCAAGTCCATGATATCCGTATCAAGATGGCAGCACAGGGTCTACCTCCCCCTGCCGAAAAGGGCTTCGAGTTATTGGAGGGTGATCAAGGTTTTGGTACCAGTCAATTCATGGAAAATGCCCGTTACCAGCGAGCCATGGAAGGCGAACTCTCTCGAACAATCAGCAATGTAGAAGGGGTTGAAAGTGCCCGGGTACATCTAGCTATTCCAAAACAGTCAGTTTTTGTGAGAAACCGTAGGGAGCCTAGCGCTTCCGTGCTTGTTAACATAAAAAATAATAGAACGTTGGGTGAAGACCAGGTCGCAGCCATTGTTCACATGGTTGCCTCCAGTATTCCCGATCTCAAATCAGAAAATGTGACGGTGGTGGACCAGAAGGGAAATATGCTCACCAAGCGCCATCTCACTGGCGATATGGCCATGTCTACCGCACAGTTTGACTACAAACGGAAGCTGGAAGAGTACTACATAGAGCGCATTGAACGAATATTGATGCCCATTATCGGTTTTGACGGTGTGCGTGCTCAAGTAGACGCAGATATCGATTTTTCTGTCACAGAGAGCACACAAGAAAGTTTTAATCCAGACCTGCCTGCAATACGTAGTGATCAGACTCAGGAAGAAGAAAGCCGGGGGGGAGACACAGGAGGCGTACCTGGTGCGCTTACCAACCAACCACCGGGTGCGACCACCGTGCCTGAGCAGGCGACTGGAGAAGACGGGTCCAAGAGTGAAGCGCCATCACGAAAAAGTAAACGATCTACTTTTAACTACGAACTAGACAAAACAATCAGTCACACTAAAAAGGCTCCAGGGGTACTAAAAAAGCTATCAGTTGCTGTAGTGGTGGACAATAAGCTTGTCGTCAAAGACGCCGAAGTCAGTCATATCGCACTTACTCCGGAAGAGGTTGATAGATTAACAGGTCTTGTCAAAGAAGCTGTCGGTTTCAATATTCAGCGCGGTGATAGTGTAACTATTACCAACGCAAAGTTCAGATCTTCAGACGAACTACCTCCCCCACCCAAACCACCGATTTGGGAGCAACCCTGGTTTATCGACCTTGCTAAACAGGCTGCTGGTGTTCTGATGGCCCTGGTCCTAATCCTCATGCTGGTCAAGCCGGTGCTCAAGGAATTGGCGAAGAAAGAAGAGCTGCCCGAAGAAGAGGAAGAGGTCATCCTCGAAGAGGAAGAAGATGTTGGCGCTGCATTGCTGCGGCGTAGAGACAAACTTGGCTTAACGGCTGAGGACTGGGCCGCTTTGGGCATGAGTGCTGAAGAATACGAAGAGATGCTTAAAGTTTTGAGGCAAATGGTAATTGAAGATCCTCGTCTGGTCGCACAAGTTATCAAAACTTGGGTAGCGGAGGACGAGGTGCACGAAAAAGCGATGCGCGAGGCTGAGAAAGAGAAAGGATAGTATGGCGGAAGAAGACAATATAGCCAATGGTAATGAAACCAGTCTAGGTGAAATGATTCCTCTGTACCAGTCTTCAACTGGTCTTTCAGGGGTTGAACGCGCATCGATATTACTGCTTACGCTAGGTGAAGAGGAAGCGGCCAGTGTGATGAAGCACATGGAGCCAAAAGAAGTTCAAAAAATCGGTATGACCATGGCTTCCCTCAAAAACATTACCAAGGTTCAGGTTACTCAGGTCGTAAAAGAATTTTATGAAATTGTAGAAACCGCGACAGCTCTGGGTCTTGATACAGATGAATACATACGTAATGTACTGGTCAAAGCCTTGGGCGAAGACAAGGCTTCCAATCTTATTGACCGCATTCTGCTCGGTGGCCATATCAAAGGCCTCGAAGCCTTTAAGTGGATGGATCCCAAGTCGATTGCCGATGTGGTTCGAAACGAACATCCCCAAATTATTGCAATTGTACTTTCTTTTCTGGAACACGATCAGGCTGCTGAAGTGCTCTCCATGTTCCCCGAGCCTGTACGTGTCGATGTTATTTTGCGTATCGCAACCTTGGAAGGTATACAGCCCTCAGCACTGCAAGAACTGAATGAGATTATGGAAACACAATTTGCGGGTAATGCGAACGTTAAAGCGTCTACGGTGGGTGGTGTTAAAACAGCTGCCAATATCCTCAATTTCATGGATAGTGCATCTGAAGTTGAGATACTCGATGCGATTAAAGACGTGGATGGTGAATTGGCCGAAACTATTGAAGACCTCATGTTTGTTTTCGACAATCTTGTGGATGTGGACGATCGTGGTATTCAAACCTTGCTGCGTGAAATCGGTACGGATGATTTGGTCGTGGCCTTGAAGGGTGCCGACGAGTCTGTCAAAGCCAAGATATTCAAGAATATGTCCAAGCGGGCGTCCGATATCTTACGTGATGATATGGAGGCACGCGGCCCAGTACGGCTCAGTGACGTGGAAGCAGCGCAAAAGAGTATCGTATCGATTGCACGTCGCATGGCTGAAGCGGGTGAAATCATGCTTAATGCCAGTGGCGAAGAGTTTATCTAAATATGTCCAATACGAGAGTTTTTCCCGGAAACAAAATTAAAGACACCAGTAGTTGGGAAACACCGGCCGTGAAAGAGGACAAAGACACGTTCGTTGTTCCCAAACAATACCGCGCTCGCATTATTCAAACTAACAATGCGGAAGGGAGCGAGACCTGGCATGCGCCGCCTGTTAAAGAGGATCGTGAGGCTGGGGTACTACAACGCCCAATTACCGCAAAGGTGTATCAAGGAGAGGAGATAGGTTCCAGATTCAGTTTGTGGGACGAGCCGCTTATTGAAGAAATAAAGACGGTTGTTTCCGAGATTATTGAGGAAGTTGAGGAATTGGAAGGAGAGCAGGAGCCCGTTCCCCTCACGGCAGAAGCAATCGCAGAGATTCAAAAAAATGCCTATGACGAGGCGTTTGAAGAGGGAAAAAAGGCGGGTTATGAAAAGGGTTTCGAAGAAGGAAAGACAGCTGGCTATGAAGACGGGAAGACGGCCGGAACGGAGGAAGGGATCAAGTTAGGAAAAGCCGAACTTGAGCCGTATGTGCAAGACCTGGTCGCAATATTTGAAAAGCTGGAAAGACCGGTCGATGATTTGGATGAAGAGGTGGAGGAAGAGCTGGTTTCTTTGGCGATCGCTATTGCAAAACAGATTGTGCGGCGAGAACTCAAACTCGACCCCACGCAAATCATTGCGGTAATCAGGGAGGTCATTACCGTTTTACCCCTGTCGTCCCGAGATATTCGAGTCTATCTACATCCCGATGATGCCGCCATTATTGCTGAACTCATGCAAACGGATAGGGAAATTTCTGTGATCGATGAAAAGCGATGGCGCGTCGTGGAAGATGCGTCGCTCACCCGAGGGGGATGTCAGGTGGAAACAGATAAATCCCGTTTAGATGCCACCGTCGAAACACGTCTTGCCGCAGCAATAGCCCAGGCATTAGGTGGAGAACGTAGCAATGATACTTCCCGTAACTGAATTCGTAGATCGCAACAGTGATTGGAAAAAGCGCTTATCGCGTTACACAAGACGCGCGCAGCACAATATGGAAGCCCGAATCGAAGGGAAGCTCGTACGCATGGTGGGGCTTACCATGGAAGCGGTTGGTTGTCAGGCTGCGGTGGGAGCGCAGTGCCTAGTCGTTAATCCCAATGGCAGCCAAGTAGAGGCAGAGGTAGTAGGTTTTTCCGGCGAAAAGCTCTTTTTAATGCCCACTGGCAGTCTTGCTGGTCTGGTTCCCAACGCCCGTGTTATTCCCACAGGTCGAACCTACCAAGCCCCGGTTGGAGATCAACTTCTTGGGCGGGTAATTGATGGGGCAGGTCGACCCTTGGATGACAAAGGACGGCTGCATGCGGACGACTATGTTCCCATCTACGGTTCCACCATCAATCCTTTAACACGACAAGCTATCAAAGAGCCATTGGACGTGGGGGTGCGGGCGATCAACGCGATTTTACCTGTAGGGCGCGGGCAGCGTATGGGTCTGTTTGCCGGTAGTGGTGTGGGAAAGAGTGTGTTACTGGGTATGATGACTCGCTTCACCGAGGCCGACGTTATCGTGGTAGGCCTGATTGGTGAACGAGGCCGTGAGGTAAAAGATTTTATAGACAATATTTTGGGCGAAGAAGGTCTGGAGCGGTCGGTTGTTGTGGCAGCGCCTGCGGATTCACCGCCGGTTATGCGTTTGCACGGCGCAGCAATGTCCACAGCAATTGCCGAAAGTTTTCGTGCAAAGGGTAAAAATGTTCTGCTACTTATGGACTCACTCACCCGTTATGCCCAGGCGCAGCGCGAAATTGCCTTAGCGATTGGCGAGCCACCTGCCACCCGGGGATATCCCCCTTCTGTATTTGCGCGAATTCCCCAACTCGTGGAGCGGGCAGGGAATGGAGCAGTTGGTGAAGGAAGTATTACTGCGTTTTATACAGTGTTGGCAGAAGGTGATGATCAACAGGACCCTGTTGCGGATGCCGCACGCGCCATACTCGATGGCCATATAGTTTTATCTAGGCAACTGGCTGAATCAGGTCATTTCCCCTCTATTGATATAGAAGGTTCCATTAGCCGCGTAATGCCTGAGATTACTGAGAAAAATCAGCAGCAAAACGCGCAGCGCTTCAGGCAGCTCATTTCCAGTTATCAGCAAAACAGGGATCTGATTAGCGTAGGGGCCTATTCTCGGGGCAGCGACCCACAAGTCGATGAGGCTATCGCTATGAATCCGCAATTGATGAAGTTTTTAAAGCAAGGTATGGACGAAGCTGTGTCTTATAAAGAAAGCCTTGGATATTTGGAGCAGATAATAGGAATGAGGTAGGGCGCTTTTCCTTTACATAATATATGAAAAGATCTTCCAAGTTTAAGTCGGTACAGCGATATTCCAAATTAAAGGAACACAATGCCAGCCGTGAATTAGGAAAAATTAATCAGCTCTTAGAACAAAATCGCAATCGCCTTGCAGACCTCCGGAACTATCAGGAAGATTACGGCCAGCAATTTATACAGCAAGGTTACAAAGGGGTCTCGGCAGGTCAGGTACGTGATTACCATCGATTTATGGAAAATCTAAAGAAGGCCATTGAACAGCAAACACGGGTCATTTCCCAGATCGAAGTACAATTCGAAGTGGCAAGACGGCAATGGCTGGCCGCCCGCGGCAAGTCCAAGGCAATCGAAACCGTAGTGAATCAGCATCTAACGCGGGAACAGCTTCAAGAAGATAAGCGGGATCAGCGCGAAATTGATGACCGGGAAGCTGTCAAAATATCATATAAAAACAACAAGTAAAGCCTGTTTTTTTGCTAACGAAGGGGGTTGCTAACAGTTCGCTTTAGGTCAAGTGGCATATCGGTTGCTCATTCCTCACCGTAAAGTTTGGTTTAAAAAAGCAGGGTAACGAAACGGTGGCGAAAGATATTGCCAATGTAGCGATGATGATTCGCAATTCCCAGGCCCAAGTGGAAGGCAGGGAAACCATTACCCGTTCAGGGACTGGTGGCAGTTTCGCGTCGCTATACGGTCAGGAAGTCGCCAACTATAAAAAAGAACAAAAAGGTGGCTATCTGTCAAATGGCCAAAACAAAGGCCGTGAGTTTTCAGGTCCTGAAATCAAGGAAAGCAAGAATACTTTCGCCTCTTTCAACTTGAAGAAAGCTGAGAATGAAGCGACTTTAAAAGCACCCACCGATGATGAAGACAAGGAAATTTCGTCTAGTACTGAAGGTACCGGTTCAACAATTTTGAAATCTGAATCAGTCACAGACTCGGCCCAAATCGCTGTAACAAACACCGATTCAGAACAGAATCTGCGAAAAATAGTTTCTAATATTCTCCAATTACCGGAAGACAAATTACAAGCATTGATGGACGACCTGAAACTTGAATTTGGAGATCAGGCCGAAGCCGTTGAGACATTTATCGACGCAATTAAAACACTGCAACAGAAACCGGGTTTGTTGGAGGCCCTTACTCATTCAGAGAAAGGGATAGGTCTATACAAGGCATTGGGGCTGGGTCAGGGTTCATTGGGTGGCGACCAAGACGATGTTATTAAGGCGCTTGGGAAACACAAAGACGAAATCATTGCTCAGCTTAGTGAGCTAAAGGGCTTTATAGAAGAGCACAGTGAGTTTTTTGCTGAATACCTAGAACCGAGTGATTTGGAAGCCAGCGCTGTAGACGTCGCGTCCGGCGTGTCCGCAAACACCACCACCCAAAAAGTAGAGACCAGTGATGAACCGTCCGCCAAAACGGAGAATACCAGGTCCGTTTCGAATTCGCTGGGGCAGACTGCATCTCAAGAAGGTGATGCACAGGGCAGACAAAATCATGAAAGCCATAAAGGGATTTCAGAAACGGTTAGAGTGGAAAAAGATATAGAGCATAATGAGAGCACGCAAAAAAGCGATAAGGATTTTAAATCCGCGTTAACGGATACAAACCGCGCAGCCATGGCTGCTCAGTCTAAAGGCCTGGCCGAAGCCCTGGAAAACACAAACCCTAGAACACCGGTTGCGGAGCTAATCGAACGCATGACAGGGGTTGGCCAAGCGACCACTGCGAGTGGGCGTGCGCAAAATAGTAGTGGCATGCCCTCGTTCTTCTTGCAGCAGTCGGTATTTGATGAAGAATGGTCCGCCGGGTTCGCCCAGAGAGTGGGCATGATGCTCAATGCCAAATTCCAGCAGGCGGAGATACGTCTAAATCCACCCGATTTGGGTCCGGTAACAGTGCGTATTAATCTTCAAGGCGATCAGGCAAGTGTGGCCTTCAGCGCCCAACATGGTGCCGTAAGAGAAGCGATTGAAGCGGCGATACCCAGACTTCGTGAAATGATGAATGAGAGCGGACTCAATTTGGCGAATGTAGACGTCAATACGCAATCTGGTCAGCAGGGCAGGGAACATGCCTCTAACAACGATGCGCAGGGCGAAGCAAGTTTAGCTCAAAGCCATAACGGTGAGGGCTTTTTTGATGAGGCTGAGATGGGAAACCACCCAGCCCAACACCACATCCGTAGTGACCGCCTACTAGATATCTACGCTTAGCGCGCGAACAAGCCTTTCTGCCTGAATTGAACCGAATGTGAGTATCGGTTAGACGCCTAGTTCTGGTGAGAAACGTAGGAGATTCCAGCAGTGCTTTGTGTGGAAACAGAAGCCATGTGGGAAGAGGCATTTACGCTGGGACGGCTAACAAACAAAACCAGACACAATGACATCAATACTATAAATACCATTTCACGCTCATTCATATGCCAGCCTCAGTAGTGCAGTGTGTAGTGGATGCCTGATGGCACCTTAGTCTACGACCGAGTACAGCGTGTTTCCCCGGCCCCCAAAATGCTGCGGTATGATATCATACCAAATTCCATTTGGCTCTAAAAATTGAAGAATTACTGACCAGATTGTCCTGAGCGGGGAGCTCGTCTTGCTATCTAATCTTATCTATTTGATATTTATATTAATATTATCTTGGTCGCCGTCTGGTTTTGGCGCGGCAAACAATGATAAAGAGCAAGCGGACACCCAGTCCACCTTTTTGAAAGGCGAACTGGTAGTACCCAAAGCGCCTGTCGGGGATGAGGATGAGCCTGCACCTCTGGACTGGGACAAAACGATTGTTTCGCGCAGTGTGGGACAAGTGGGGGATCGCCCCGACGCAGAGTCTCAAATTCTAAACGCCTTTAAGAACGGTCAACTCGCCTATTTTTTTCAGCGCTATGAGGAGGCAATGGCCTATTGGCTGCCTCTGGCGAAAAAGGGTTTCGCCGATGCCCAGTCCAATGTGGCCTGGATGTATCAAAATGGCCTGGGGGTAGAAAAGGATTTGGCACAGGCCGTAAATTGGTACAACAAGGCAGCCACGCAGCAACAGGCTGTGGCACAAAACAACCTGGGCTCCCTGCATGACCAAGGCCTGGGGGTGGAGAGAGATCTCAACAAGGCATTTACGTGGTTCGAAAAGTCGGCCAATAACAATTACCGATTTGGTCAATACAACCTGGGATTGGCCTATCTGGAAGGAAAAGGAACAGAGGTGAATAAGAAGCTAGCCGAATTCTGGCTACGAAAGGCCCTCGCCTCCGGGGTAGATCAGGCCAAAGCAAAACTGGATGATTTGAAGGTATTACAAAGCACCTCTGCGCATTAAGCAGTTGCTGATTTTTTTCCCGCCGTGTATTTGCTCTACGCCACGGTGTGTCTTTTGCTAGTAAAGACTATACTTTATCTTAGTCCTCGAAACTTACGATAAGTCGATTATTGACAGCAAGTCAAAGGCTTAGGGGGTGATATGCAGAAGATCAAGGACCAGGCACTCGGACAGGATACACATCCAGAACTTCAACAAAGACTGGATCAATTGTTGGACATGATGAACTACGAGTCCGACAAGTTCCTCGGGTATCCCTGTACCCGGGATTTCGACTACAGCCCACTTTTTCCCTTTCTGTTTTACCCCGTGAACAACGTAGGTGATCCCTATGTAGAAAGCACTTTCAGGCTTAACACACATGATATTGAGTGCGAAGTCTTGGATCTGTTTATGGATTTTACCCATGCCACGAAAGAAAAACATTGGGGATATATCACCAATGGCGGAACCGAAGGCAATATGTACGGAATCTATCTAGCCAGGGAGATTCTGCCACAGGGCATGGTCTATTTTTCTGAAGACACGCACTATAGCGTTTCCAAAATCTTACGTTTGCTTCATGCGCGTAACATTATGATTAAGAGCTTACCCAACGGGGAGATTGATTATCAGGATTTGAAGGAGACAGTACGCATCCATCGTGATGTTCCGCCCATTATATTTGCCAATATTGGTACCACCATGAAAGGGGCAGTAGACAACGTTCTCAAAATCAAGGAAATAATGGAGGAAATGGCCATCTCCAGTTATTACATACATGCCGATGCGGCACTGAGTGGAATGGTATTGCCGTTTGTGGACCAGCCCCAGCCCTTTGATTTTAGTTCCGGAGTAGACAGTATCTCTATTAGTGGCCACAAAATGATTGGATCTCCTATACCTTGTGGCGTCGTTTTGGCGAAAAAAAGTAATGTTGACCGAGTTGCACGTTCAGTGGAGTATATTGGAACATTGGATACCACGTTATCTGGTTCTCGCAATGCAATTACACCGCTCTTTCTTTGGTATGCGATTAAATCACAGGGGAGAGACGGTTTTCGCAAGATTATACAACGCTGTATTGATATGGCGGACTATGCAATCGAGCAATTTGAAGCGGCGGATATCAATGCCTGGCGGAATCGAAATTCGTTGACAGTTGTTTTTCCACGCCCAAGTGACTATGTTTTAAAAAAATGGCAAATTGCCGTACATCATGAAGTTGCCCATATCATTACCATGCCCCATGTAGAGAAAAGGCAAATCCATTCACTGATTAAAGATATTAAGGAATTTGGATAGAGGAGAACAGTCGGTGAAGCAAATTACCATTGTGTCCGAAAATAGACCCGGTGTCGCGGCGGAAATCACAGAGGCATTGGCATCTCATGGCGTTAATATTGAGAGCATTGATGCAGAAGGATTTGAACACACTGCCGTTACGATTCTTTCTGTAGACAAGTATGATATCGCATTGCAAGCATTGCGGGACTTGCCCGATATCAATGCGGTCAGTGAAGACGCGATTGTGATTCGACTTAAAGATGAACCGGGGGCATTGGCTCAGGTAGCGAGAAGATTTAAAGACGCAGGCATCAATATGCGCAGTATGCGGTTTCTTCAGCGTGATGGAGAATATGGTTTGGTTGCCATCTCGACTGAAAGAACAGATGATGCCCTTGCGCTGGTCAAAGATTTGCTCGTTTCATAAAGAAAGAATTCAGTGTGGTTTGTGTAAATGTTAGAATAAATTAGAACAGATCTTCCTTGAATGTTGTTTAGAGTCCAATATTGTTATATCTTTTGATATATCAAAAACTTTTCAGTTTTCGTAGAGTTGATCTGAAAAACTCAAATATTTTGTAAGTTATACCAACTTGGTAATTACAGCTCATTCCTTGAACTAAATCACACTTTCTAATTCCTCCTTTTAATCTATCTATCGTTCCACCGATAACTCATTTAGCCTTAGTAAGGCTGTGGGTTATTTTTTGTAATTACGATAACAGTAAAGCAGGGGATTGATTTTGCAAACATCAGCCACAGCGTTTGAGCAGATGAACAACACCAGTGCTGCAATTGAAGCGCAAAAAAAAATAAGACGGGATGATGACTTAATCTCCACGCAAAACAGTACGGCAGATTTTGTCAAACAGCTGAGATCGTCTTTGTTGCTCTATGCAACGGTAAGTATATTTACGGCGGGCTTGATTGTGAGTTTGGTCGGAATATGGCCGCTATATTATCAGATTAAAGAGGCGCAGCAAAGGTTGCTGGTCTCTGCTGCAGAAACACGTTCCATGACCGTAGAACAGTTTCTTTCGCGTGCGAGGGATGTGGCATCTCAGGTGACAAGCCGAACCAAAGTAAGGTTGAAATTGGAGGCCTACAACGCGGGAGAAGTCACGCGAGAAGAGCTTGTTCAATTCAGCTCCAAGCCACTAAATGATGCACTGGTGCAAACAAACGAACTGGTGGGTATTACGCGTCTGGATGCCAAAGAACAATTAGCGCTTATGCTTGGTTCTAAAATTCCGGATGAATATTGGTTCGTTCCAAAGGATACCGTTAAACAACCAGTCATCAACGGACCCTTCAAAATAAACGGTATAGATTACTTAGTAATTAGCGCTCCCATTCTGTCCCGTGAGGGGGTTCGAGCAGGTACTGATATCATTCTCTATGATGTTGTAGGCCTTAAGAGCATCGTGAGTGATTACACCGGACTCTCTAACTCCGGTCAAATGATTCTTGGTCAACGAACAGATGACGGAGTTCGAATTCTTTTTCCCATGCGAAATGCAACTAACGAACAGGGCATGGAAATATATGATACAAGTTCATATCTTTATGAAGGTATCAGTAAGGCGGTAGAGAAACAAAAAGGCATTACGCTTGTAAAGGCCAGAAACTTCCAGGAATTGGCGGTCGCCTACACACCTGTTAGTGACTCTAACTGGGGATTAATAATTCAGATTGCATCGGACGAACTTTTTGCCGATATCAACAGCGAAATACTTGGTATAGCCGCTGCCCTTGTGGTTCTTTTGGGTATGGGTGTGAGCGCGATGGTTTTTCTTTTGCGCCCCCTGGCCGGGAAAGTATTGATTCATACCGATGATCTGCAGTCAGAAATCCGAGTAAAAACGGCCGCTCTCCAGATAGAGTTGGATGCACGTAAGCGTATACAAAAATCTTTGTCTGAAAAATCGCAGCGACTTGAAAAGGTCAATGCTGAATTGGACCAGTTTGCCTATATTGCTTCTCATGATTTAAAAGCACCGCTACGTGCCATTGCCAATCTGGCCAACTGGATAGCAGAGGATCTGGGTGATCGATTGGATGAGGGCACCAGTAAACAGATGGACTTGCTCATGAGTCGTGTGCATCGAATGGAAAATCTTATCGAAGGCATATTGAACTATTCCAGAGCAGGTCGTGAATCTGTACCGAGTGAGTTAGTGAATACAACGGAGTTTGTAAGAGAAATAGCAGAAGGCCTCGCGGTTAAACCAGGATTCGAAATTAAGATACAGGAAAATATGCCTGTATTTGAAACCGCAAAGGTGAGATTAGAGCAGGTTTTTGCAAACTTGATTTCAAATTCACTGAAATATCACAATAAAGAAACAGGAAAGATTGAGGTAGGGTGTAAAGAGTTAGAAGATCAATACGAATTTTTCGTAAGAGACGATGGCCCTGGCATTGCTGCTGAGTACCACGAAAAGGTATTTAAAATATTTCAAACGCTACAAGCTCGAGATACTATCGAAAGTACAGGCATAGGACTAACCGTAGTCAAGAAAATAGTCCAAGAGGAAGGTGGCAATATTTCGATTGAATCAGAAGAAGGAAAGGGTGCTACTTTCCGCTTTACATGGCCAAAGGTTACGAGAAAAAATGAGGAATAGTATGGCAAAAGATGATATCGCAATCCTATTGGTAGAGGATGATGATGTGGATGTAATGAATGTGCAGCGCGCATTCAAGCGAAACAATGTACTAAACCCTTTACATGTAGCCAGAAATGGTTTGGAAGCATTGGATATGTTGCGCACCCCTGGAATGTTGAATCCTTATCCCAAGATTATTCTCTTGGATATCAATATGCCTAAAATGAATGGGCTAGAGTTTCTAGAGGAAGTACGTAAAGACGAAGAATTAAAGAAGTTGAGTGTATTTGTACTAACAACTTCAAACGCAGATAGGGATCGTGTAGAGGCTTATAATTTGAATGTGGCCGGATACATTATAAAGCCGGTTGAAATGGATAACTTTCTGAATGCTATTTCCAGTCTTCACATGTACTGGAAATTGATTGAATTGCCATAGTCGGCACATTACGTAGTAGGAAGTGACAAAATGTCAGACCGAGTTTTAAGAGTGTTAATAATCGACGACGACGAAGTGGATCGTCTTTCAATTAAACGGGCTATCACTTCAAGCAATATGTGCGCAGAGTTTATTGAGGCAGATAGTGTAAACTTGGCCTTTAAATATCTCGAAGATAGGTCATTTGATGTCGCGCTTATTGACTACCAGCTTCCAGATGGCGATGGTCTAAGCGTAATCAGAACCATGCGAGAAAGAGAAATCGATACCGCAGTGATTGTACTTACCGGCCGCGGCGATGAGCAACTCGTTATGGAGATGATAAAAGCCGGTGCTTCCGACTATATTCCTAAAGGAAAGCTTTCTTCGGATGTTCTTTGTCGCAGCATTAATAATGCCATACGTATTCGCCAGGCAGAGGTGGAGAAACGCGTTGCAGAAGACAAGCTAATTCGATCGAATCAAAGAATAGAAAACATTCTTGAAAGTATTACCGATGCCTTTTTTGCTGTAAATAATGATTGGGAAATTAGCTATGTCAATAATCAGGCCGGTTTTCTTTTTGAGCACAATGTAGAGGGTCTGGTTGGAGAAAGTGTGTGGGAAGTTCTAGGATCTCCACCAAGTTGGTTCAAAGAAAAGTTTTTCACTGCTATGCAGGGCAAAGTTGCGATTAGTGTAGAAGGATTTTATGATTGCCTGCAAATTTGGCTAGACATACAGATATATCCTTCGAAGGATGGATTGTCAGTCTACTTCAGAGATATTAGTTCAAGAAAAGAGACCGAAGCAAGACTGAACTACCTTGCTACTCACGATATTCTTACCGATCTACCTAATCGCATGATGTTGATGGATCGATTAACGCAATCCTTGACACGTGTGCTCTGGCACAAACGTTCTGTCGCTGTTCTATTTCTTGATGTGGACCGTTTTAAACATATCAACGACACGTTTGGGCATTCTGCGGGAGACGAATTGCTGAGAAAAATTTCAGAACGATTACGCGCCTGTGTGCGCAGTGGTGATACCGTCGCCAGACTTGGTGGAGATGAATTTGTTATTGTCCTACAGGATTTGGCACATCAGCAAGACGTAGTCGAAGTAGCTGAAAAGCTTTTGGCTTCCATGTCACAGCCTATACAAGTAAGTGGCAACGAAGTAGTGGTTACGACCAGTATAGGGGTAAGCCTGTTTCCTAATGATGGTGACTCAGCAGAGACTCTGTTAAGAAACGCAGATACTGCTATGTATCGTGCGAAATCATCAGGTCGAGACAACTATCAGATGTACTCACCCAGTATGACGAACAGCGAAACAGAACGCATGACGATGGAGTCTCATCTTCGCAAGGCACTCGAGAATCACGAGTTCGTTCTTAATTATCAACCCATGATTGATACTCGCACCGGTCAAATTACCAGAGTGGAGGCCCTATTGCGTTGGGATCATCCAAACCTGGGTATAATTCCACCATTGGATTTCCTGCCGTTGGCAGAAGAAATCGGGTTAATCGAATACATTGGCGAATGGGTGATTCGGGAAGCCTGTGCGCAGTGTAAGGAATGGCAAAACAAGGGTTATACCGATCTATACATGACCGTTAATATTTCAGACAGGGAATTTCGTGCACAACGATTTATTGACCAGTTGGAAGAAGTGGTCAAAGATCAGGGGATCAGTAAAAACTATCTGGAGTTTGAACTGACAGAAAAGATTGTTGTACAAGATTTTGAAGCATCAATTAGTAAGTTGAATCGTCTACGAGAGATGGGAATAAAATTGGCATTAGATGACTTTGGTACGGGCTATTCTTCGCTTGCGTATCTAAAGAAATTGCCACTTAATACCTTAAAAATAGATCGATCATTCGTTGCAGACGTGGATGAAAGTCCGGAGGGTACTTCGATTGTGGCTTCGATCATTGCACTGGCCCACACACTTAATATGTATGTGGTAGCAGAAGGCGTTGAGACGGAAAAACAATATCAAATGCTGAAATCACAAGGCTGTGATGCATTACAGGGATATCATATCAGTCCCCCGGTTCCCGCTAAGGAGTTGTTGGGATTGCTGAAGAAATACGGCGTAGCACCTGCCTCGCGTATTGCCTGATAACCATCTTACAACTAGATAATTGGGCTTTCTGGATTAGGGGCTGGCATCACTTCAGGTGCCAGCTCTTCTTGAAATTCATCCACCATCGCTTCGACTCCGTGAATGTCTTCAAATCGAGCCAGGTGATACAGCGCCTCGCCTTCATTCACTAAGGGTAGATTGGTTCGTGAGATTACAATACCTCCATAGGGGGCAAGTATCTCCGTTTCAGATTCTCCGAAGGGATCGGAAACGATGCCTAACAATGTTCCATTTTTTACTCTTCCACCCAAGGGCACCAGAGCACGAAAAATTCCACTATCAGAAGCACGGATCCAGGCACTGGATCTGGCGACTACTGGCTCGATGATCTTATCCAATTTTTTTTGCCGCGGTGGCAGCATCTCTAGTGCACGCATCACGTTCACCACACCCTTAACTCCGGCACGAATTGATATTTCGTCAAATCGCAGGGCCTCTCCCGCTTCATAGAGCAGCATGGGAATGCCTTTTTCTGTCGCCGCTTCTCTGAGTGAACCATCACGCACGTTCGAGGAAATGATCACCGGGACATTAAAAGCGTGCGCTAGCATCTCGGATTCTGGATCTTCCAGGTTGGCGCGAATTTGAGGCAGGTTATTCCTGTGAATCGCAGCAGTGTGCAGGTCAATACCGTGGGTGCACTGGTTAACAATTTCCTGCATGAACAAGTTGGCCATGCGAGCAGCCAGCGAACCTTTTTCACTGCCTGGGAATGAGCGATTTAAGTCTCTGCGATCTGGAAGATAACGTGAGTGATTGATAAAACCATGAACATTCACAATGGGCACCGCTACCAGCGTACCTTTTATTTTTTTCAATATTGGTAGTTTTAATATGCGGCGTATGATTTCAACACCATTTATTTCATCCCCATGAATGGCAGCGCACACAAACAGATGCGGACCCTCGGTTTTGCCTCGTACAATATGCACAGGGATTGGCATCGGCACATGGGTATAGAGCCTGCCAGCAGGGAGTTCTGTGGTTATTCTCGTACCAGCAGGAATTTCTTGTCCATTTATGAAAAAGGACCTACCCATTAACCTTTGCCTTTGGTTTTAGTCTTGTTGGGTTTGGCGTTCTTTTCAATAAAATCCACGATCATACTCGCAACGTCTTTACCGGTCGCTTCCTCTATCCCCTCCAAGCCAGGGGAAGAATTGACCTCCATCACCAATGGCCCGCGGTTAGATCTGAGTACATCTACCCCTGCCACATTGAGCCCCATCACCTTGGCGGCTTTGATTGCTGTAGTGCGTTCCTCTTTTGTAATCTTAATGAGAGAAGCCGTTCCCCCACGATGCAGGTTGGAACGGAACTCGCCTGGTTGGGCCTGTCGTTTCATGGCCGCTACCACTTTATCGCCCACCACGAGACAGCGAATATCAGCGCCGCCAGCTTCCTTAATATATTCCTGAACCATGATATTGGCTTTCAGGCCCATGAAGGCCTCAATAACGCTTTCTGCCGCCTTTTTAGTTTCAGCTAATACGACACCGATGCCTTGCGTACCTTCCAAAAGCTTAATCACTAGGGGTGCGCCGCCAACCATCTTGATCAGATCCTGAATATCGTCTGGGTCGTGTGCGTATCCTGTGCTTGGTAGACCAACACCCTTGCGCGCCAGTAATTGTAGCGAGCGTAGCTTATCCCTTGAGCGGGTGATCGCAACCGACTCGTTCAGTGGAAAGGCACCCATCATCTCAAACTGCCTCAGCACTGCAGTCGCGTAAAAGGTAACCGAAGCGCCTATTCTCGGTATGATTGCATCGAAGGGCGTTAGAATTTCACCTTTAAGATGGACTTCGGGCTTGCTTGGTACCACGTCCATATAACAGCGCAATACGTCTAGTACCACTGCCTCATGACCGCGTTGCTGGCAGGCTTCCATCAGCCGACGAGTCGAGTAGAGTTTTTTATTTCGGGAAAGGATT
>JAOUPJ010000397.1 GCA_029879945.1 Gammaproteobacteria bacterium | reverse complement strand
CACACCCGGCGGTGAAGTGATTGGCTTTGAGGTAGACGAGTTCAAGAAACACTGTTTGATTAACGGTTTGGACGACATCGGTTTGACCCTGCAGCACGTGGACGATATTCGTGCCTATGAAACTAGACGGAAACAGGAAACGCCTTGGTTGTTTCCGTAGTTTCATGACAAGGACCGTCATTGTAAAACACGCTGTGAATACGTCCCTGTACGCTCGACGGCGACATCCCTGTCACCGACGGTTTTACAACGACGGTATCCTTGTCCTGTGAATTAATAGAATTGTAGCTTGGCGCTGAGGCGAAGCCGCCTGCACCCTAAGGGCATAAATACCCCGAAGGGGTAAAGCCCAACAATGATTTTCGAATACTGTGAAGAGATAAGATTATGAGTAAAAACGTTTTAGTCCTCCCCGGCGACGGCATAGGCCCCGAAATCGTAGCCGAAGCGGTAAAGGTATTAGAAGCCCTGGGCACAGACATCCAACTGGAACACGGCCTGGTCGGGGGTGCTGCCATTGACGCCACGGGTGGTCCGCTGCCCGAGGAAACCATGGCCAAGGCCCGCGATTGCGACGCCATATTACTCGGTGCCGTCGGTGGACCTAAATGGGAACCACTGGATATTGCCATCCGCCCCGAAAAAGGGCTACTGGGTCTGCGTGCTGGGTTGGAGCTGTTTGCCAACCTCAGACCGGCAATCCTTTACCGGCAATTGGCCGATGCCTCCACGCTGAAAGCGGAAGTGGTGTCTGATCTGGACCTGATGATCGTGCGGGAACTCACCGGCGGTATCTACTTTGGCCAGCCCCGTGGCGTGCGAACGCTGGATAATGGCGAGCGCCAGGGCTATAACACCCTGGTCTATAGCGAATCCGAGATTCGTCGCATCGGTCACGTTGCCTTCCAAACGGCCCAAAAACGCGATAAGCGCGTCTGTTCAGTCGACAAGGCCAATGTGCTGGAATGTACCGAACTATGGCGCCAAGTGATGGAAGAAGTGGCCAAAGAATATCCCAATGTGCAGTTGTCTCACATGTACGTGGACAATGCCGCCATGCAACTGGTCAGGGCGCCCAAGCAGTTCGATGTAATGGTTACCACAAACATGTTTGGTGACATCCTCTCCGATTGTGCTGCGATGTTGACGGGATCTATCGGGATGTTGCCATCTGCTTCGCTGGACAAGAACGGCAAGGGCATGTACGAACCCATCCATGGTTCGGCACCTGATATTGCCGGAAAGGGTGTTGCCAACCCGATTGCCACTGTTCTATCGGTGAGTATGATGTTGCGTTACTCCCTGAACGAGTCAGAAGCGGCCCAACGTGTGGACGACGCCGTTGTGAGGGTATTGGATCAGGGCTTGCGCACCGCAGATATCTATTCAGCAGGAACGGAAAAGGTCAGCACCTCGCAAATGGGTGACGCCATTGTTGCTGCGCTTTGAATTTGAGTAAAAAGGACGAAAAAATGAGTAAAACCTATAATGTATGTATCGCAGGGGCCACCGGGGCAGTGGGAGAGACCATGCTGTCTATCCTGGAAGAACGCAACTTTCCGGTGAACAATCTGTATCTTTTGGCGAGTGAACGATCAGCTGGCACTAAGATTCAGTATAAAGGAAAGTACATAACTGTCGAAAATATAAAAGAGTTTGATTTTTCCAAGGCTCAAATTGGTCTGTTTTCTGCAGGTGCCTCAGTGTCTAAAGAGTATGCACCCAAGGCAGCAGCGGCCGGTTGTATCGTCATCGACAATACCTCTCAGTTCCGGTATGACGACGATATCCCCCTGGTAGTACCAGAGGTCAATCCGGACGCGATAGCGGACTACAAGAACCGGGGAATTATCGCCAACCCCAACTGCTCGACCATACAGATGTTGGTGGCACTAAAACCAATATACGATGCAGTGGGTATTAGCCGTATCAATGTTGCCACCTATCAGGCAGTATCGGGTACGGGCAAAGAGGCGATTGAAGAGTTGGCAGGGCAAACGGCTGCCTTGTTGAACACCAAGGAGATCAAGGCCGAGGTCTATCCAAAGCAGATCGCCTTCAATGTGTTGCCACACATTGATGTGTTCCTGGAGAATGGCTACACCAAAGAAGAAATGAAAATGGTGTGGGAGACCAAGAAAATTCTTGGTGATGAAGAGATTTTAGTGAATCCGACTGCAGTACGAGTCCCTGTGTTTTTTGGGCACTCTGAAGCAGTCCACATAGAGACAAAGGAAAAGATCACCTACCTGATGGCCAAGGAACTCTTGGAGAAGGCAGCGGGTGTGGTGGTGCTGGATGAAAGGGCAGACGGTGGTTATCCCACAGCGGTCACTGAAGCGGCTGGTAAAGATCCCGTCTACGTAGGGCGAATCAGAGAGGATATCTCTCACCCGCGTGGCCTGAATTTGTGGGTGGTTTCAGATAATGTGCGTAAAGGAGCGGCCTTAAACAGCGTGCAGATTGCGGAGGTATTGGTAGAACGTTACCTCCACTAGTTGTTAGAAATTGCACGCTTGCCAGGACTGGCAAGACATGGAAGTTGGTAGCAAAATAAGACATATCCTAAGAACTAATTTGGCAATTGCCATAGCCTGTTTGTTTTCAGGCTGGTCAGCCGCACTCTATGCGTTAGACGCGGGCGTGATTGTGACTCATTCTGCCAAGAATGAGGCGCTTCGGGCAGAAATTCCCTTGGTCGATGCTGAGGGGTTTGCCTTGGATGAATTGGATGTCATCATCGCCGCCGACGATCTGTATGAGACCATGGGTATCGATAAAACGGAAGTTATCGATACCTTTTTCATTTCTGTCGCCAAACGGGAG
>JAOUPJ010000396.1 GCA_029879945.1 Gammaproteobacteria bacterium | reverse complement strand
TCTGCAGGACGGCTGTGAGAGGGGTTTTAGCGTTCTACAATGGCCAAACTCAAGCCGAAGGGTATCTGAGGTAGAGTAGAGACAAGGTCGGCGATTCTAAGAGCGCAAAACCACTTTTCAGTAGTCTTTAAACTTTCTCATCCATTGGGGCCAGTCTGTGGCTGCGGCCCCGCCGGCTTTGGTCCAGGGACCAGCGATGTTGAAACTCCTGCTCCACTTGAAGGTCCAGAGCTCTTTGAGTCCGACCTTGCGGGCAGACCAATCGCAGAAGACGGTGTTCTGGAATCCGCCGTGCCGGTTTACACAGATGCGCTGCATTTCCTGGGCGTTCACAGTGCCGGTGATGGTGGTGTTGCGTTCGGCGGGCGGATCGGTGTGACGCGGCCAGGCATCGACCCACCACATGCCGGTGAACATGGGAACATTGTGGGCGCCCTTGACGTTGGGCGTGCGCCAGTGGTCAGAGGCGGGGCTGCGTCCCCACATGGAAGTCAGTCCGGCCGGGACGTTGCACATCCACCCGTTCGGGCCGTAGCTGCCCACGTAATAATCATCGGTGCCATAGGTGCCCGTCTGCCAGGCATCGTAGTCCCAGTTGCCGATGGTGTTGTTGGTCTTGACCGGCTTGGTGGCCTGCGGGCAGCAGCGGATCTTCTCCTCGACTTCGTACAATTCGGTCATGGGGCGGAACCACCAGCGGCCGCTGCCCTGGCCGGACGCCGAGCCCCGGTAATGGCCACTAAGCCAGTAGCCGTCGTTGTCATCGCAGTACATCTTCCAGATGAGGCTCCACTGATGCAGGTTCGTCTGGCAGGCGACGGCCCTGGCCTGTTTCTTAACGCGGTTCAGGACCGGCATGAGGATCGACATCAGCAGTGCGATGATGGCAATCACTACCAAAAGCTCTATTAACGTAAATCCCCGCTGATTACTCACGATGACGCTCCTTATTTTGTTTGAGGGCTATTCTCTTAGTAATCTCGGAAGTTTCTGAGCCAGACGGGCCAGTCCCCGGGCATGACACCGCCTGCTTTCGTCCACGGACCGTTTGTGACATACGCACGATGCCATTTAAACGTCCACAACTCCTTGAGTCCTACCGCTCTGGCGGACCAATCCATGAAAAGAAGGTTAACGAATCCGTCGTGCCGGTTGATGCAAAAATGGTTCATTTCTCCCGAGGTGCCCTGATCGCCTATGCCAAAAGCATCCATAACCTCCGACGGAGTATCGGTGTGGCGAGGCCAGGCATCATACCATGTGGAATCGCCGAATACCGGTATTTTATTTGTACTAACCGGTCTGCCTTCAGTCTGCCTGGTATCAGGTACTACAGTTGTATTGTTCTGGACATTCTTCCAGAACCATTCTACCAAACGGGCTCCGCGGTCTACCTGCACGGAGTTTGTCCAGGAATTGATGCCATAGCTGAAAATGTAAGACTCGAGCGAGGCGGCCTTGAAGGTGCCCCAGTCTGAAGCGTTCAGCATGAGTCTTGTGGCCGTCGGGCACAGAAGCATTTTCGTATTACCCTTGTAGTGCGACTCCAGTGCAGTCATCCAAAGCCCCCCACTCACGTCCCTGTTGTTGAAATAACCGTCGTAGTCGTCTGTGTACAGCTTAAACACAAGACCCCACTGCTTCAGCCTTGCCTGGCAGCTAACCTTCTGCGCCTGTCCCTTCACCCGGTTCAATGCGGGCATCATTATCGCCATCAGTAATGCAATAATGGCAATTACCACTAAAAGTTCTATCAACGTAAAACCGTATTTCTTGTGCATGACGTTTTGCCCTTCTCTTTCAAAAATAAATAATGAGTTTAGCTGGTATGCTTATCTGCCATAATTATAACACACTTGGTCGTGGTAATGCAAGCTATTGGCAGATTTTTTAAGTCGGAACAGCTGACGACGCCTTTCAAGACGAGTGGATCGTTTATTTTACATGAGATCGTATCGGCCACCTATGAAGAGCTCAAAGTGAAATACTAAAATCTCTGTTGCCTTAAAATTTTTTTTGAGGCATCCTCATTACGACATTTCAGCCAATGTTAACTACTTGCAGTAAGAACTGCTGGACACGTCCATTGAAAACGTTACCAATTTTTGTAATTTATGTAAGGCACTCATACCAAAGAGCTTATGAAATAAGATTTTTCTCGAATTCGTAGATAACAGGCTGTTGGGTTGTAGCTGGGTTGTATTGGTGAACTGACGAAAATGGGGCCATTCAGGAGGCATTTTTCTGCGGCTCAGTATATTCTGATTTGCTGGTGGGATTGGTCCGGCAGGCAATGTGCCCCCTCCACCTCACACAATGCCCACAGAATCTAATGGTGCGGTCATGGAGAGGCATACCATATTGAGTTCAGCCTTTGACTTGGCTATCAATGTGTTATAATTATCTCAGAGAAGCGCCAAGAAAACCATCATGTCTGGAATTAGAGTGTCCGGTTTGGAAAGGCCTTCTTTGAAAGCGAAGGAGATCAGTCATGCGCAAGCGAAAAGGGTTTACATTAATAGAGCTTCTCGTAGTAATTGCAATTATCGCATTATTGATGGCAATATTGATGCCGGCATTGGCACGCGTAAAGGAACAGGCAAGAACTACAGGTTGTCTGGCAAATCTCAGACAGTGGAACTTTGTCAGTGCAATGTATACCGAGGACAACGATGGTAAATTCTGGTCTGGCTATGATTCTACAGGTTATTGGTGGCCGTGGCAGTTAGAACGTAAGCTTTTAGATTGGAAGATGAATAAAACCTGGTTTTGTCCGACGGCAAAAAAACCGATAATTGACGAAAATGGCAATCAGACACCTACGTTAAA
>JAOUPJ010000395.1 GCA_029879945.1 Gammaproteobacteria bacterium | reverse complement strand
CTTGCATCGGCCCGTTGGGTATCAAAGTTGACGTTTAGGTAAGTATCTGCACTATTCATAGAACTGCTCGTTGAAACGCCAGTAAGAGTCTGGTCTACAACAGTTTTAGTCTGGTAGCTCACAGATCCAGTAGTAGCTAGAGCCCCCGCAGGCTCAAACACATTCCCACCCGTCAAATCCTCATTGGACGCCAACATGCCCATGGCCTGTGTTGCACCGCCCCACACACCCCAATCAGCGTCTGAGCTTGTGTTTTGGCTCAATGAAGTGGGATCATCGTTGAACAAGTCGTTGGTGGTTTCGATGAACACCGGTTCGGCGTTCACGCTTTCCACGTAGGCGTACTCACCTGGGTCCACGTCTAGGGAGCCACCGTCATTTTCAATTATGATTCCGCCGCTGTAGACCTGTGCGTAAAGACCGTTGTATTCGTCTCCACAGTCATTATCGCAATAACGAATCGTATAATCGGTGCCGCGTATCCCAATGGTAGCGACCGGTGTCTTGTTACGGTAGTTCTTCTTATTGGTGATACCAATCTTACCCGTGATGGAGCGCATGGTGCCCTTCAAAATGGAAAACTCCACCTTGTCTGTCTTGGCATTATTGTTAAAAACAAATTCGTCTATCTTCACGGTGGAATCCGGATTCAGTTGTACCAGGCCCTTGTCATTCATTTTGATCTGTAGACGCCCTTAAAATCCCGCACGACAACTGCAGTATGTATACTTAGGACGGATGTCATTGCACTGAGTAACGTACTATAATTATCCCATATTGATATATAGGTGAAGCATGTCTACCGCAAAAGATCAAATAAAACAAATACTTGATAGCCAACCTGAGGATAGCAGCTACGAAGACCTTCTTCGTGAGATAGCGTTCAAGAGAATGGTCGATAAGGGAATGCTGGACGCCAAAAGCGGCAACGTCGTTTCGAATGAAGAAATGGAGAGAATAATTAAAGGATGGCAAAAATAGTATGGACCGAAGAAGCTGAAAAGTGGTTAGGCACAATATTCGATCATATTTCCGAAGAGAATCCTGAGGCAGCGTACAAGGTAGTTAATGGAATCTACGCTAAAGCTCAAATTCTGCTCCAACATCCTCGAATTGGCTATCTTTATGAGCACGAAGTAGAAGAAGAAATCAGAATACTGCTTTATGGCCACTATCGAATCACCTATCTACTAAGAAAAAATGATGAAATGGTTATTCTGGGTGTATTCCATGGAGCGCTAGAAATTGAGAATTATCTGCATATGTAAAATTCTATCGCCGTCGGTCACGGACATTTAACCCATCACAAATCCGACAATAATGAGGTTTTACCCAAAAGGGCACATGCATTTCATTCTGCCCATGCTACGATATTCACGACACTGGATTCATTCTGTAGGGTGCAATAAGCGTAGCGCATTGCACCGGGTATATCGTGGTGAGGCGCAATTCGGGTAACGGCGCAATGATTCGGCGCAATGCGCTACGCTTATTGCGCCCTACTATTAAGTTGGGTAACTCACCCCAAATCCCGGTAATTTTTCACATAAGACCAAGTTTTATACTCGGTTAAATCTCAGAAAATTCATAAAAATGTAAGAAATGTAAATTAAACTACTTCCCTTACCGGATAGGCTTGTTATAATCGTTCGAATATCAAGCAGACGTTGCTTTAGAATTATTAGAATTTCGGGAGGAGAAAACCCATGCGCGTGTCCCAATTTATATTGGCCGTAGGCCTATTCCTTTCTATAAATGCTGCTAGTGCGGTGGTGATTGATACTACTGATGACTGGACAGGTGATGTCAACAACAATTGGGAAGGTGGCGGCCAGTCCATCACTGTTGATTCAACTGAAAACTATCTGGATGACATAAGCTTCTTCTTTGATGTGGGCTCAAATGGATTGACTTTTGATTTCTTCCTAACTGACGACATTAACGGTGGAAACATTCTTTTTTCAGACAATTTTGTTGCTGCCGAAGGGCAAATTACTTTCGACACCAATGTGCTTCTAGATGCCGGCGCCCAAATATATGCTCTAATCAATTACAACGGATTTACAGGCGATACCACTCACCTCATGGCAGTAGATTCTTACAGTGGGGGAACCTCATACTTTTTGCGCAATGGTGTGTGGAATGAGTTCGCAGATTATGAACTTAGTTTCATCGCAAATTTTATTGAAGAGCCAAACGGCAATACAGGTACGAACCCATCTACGACCGTGCCTCTCCCTACGACTTTAGTTTTACTTGGATTGGGACTATTTGCGTTGAACCTACGCAGAAACCGAGCAGTTTAGAATTAAATTTGTTCATTCGTTAAGAAAAGGCGGTAAATACCGCCTTTTTCCCATACCTCTACGCTTGCTGGTTAAACTAATAAGGTCTAAATATTTTTTAAACAATCCTCAGATTAGCTGTTCTTTTCATTAGTTCGGATTACTAAAATTTAAAATTCCCTGAAGACTCCATTGTGTGGGCGGCATGCCGCCATCATCGTAGTTAATTCTAAAATTCACGTTTGCTTCCGCTGGAACTCCATCGCTGCTATTCACTCCACCAAATGAGCCACTAAGTGATCCTGAATTTGCATTTAGGCCGGTAACACTGGCATTGGCTTCGGAAAATTGCCCATTGACTATATCCATGCCGCTAGCGGTAGCAGTGTAAGTTTCTGCACCCACTAGGTAGCTAACTCTTGCATCGGCCCGTTGGGTATCAAAGTTGACGTTTAGGTAAGTATCTGCACTATTCATAGAACTGCTCGTTGAAACGCCAGTAAGAGTCTGGTCTACAACAGTTTTAGTCTGGTAGCTCACAGATC
>JAOUPJ010000112.1 GCA_029879945.1 Gammaproteobacteria bacterium | reverse complement strand
AGTTACCTGGAAGAGCCCGACGTACAACCGGGTAGCACCACCGAAACCTATGCCGCCTTAAAACTCTATATCGACAATTGGCGATGGCGCGATGTACCGTTCTATGTGCGCACCGGCAAGCGCATGGCCGAGACCCAGTCACAAATCTGCATCCGTTTTAAAGTGCCGCCACAACAACTGTTTCGCAACACGCCGGTAGAGCGACTCAAGCCGGACTGGATTTTACTGGGCCTGCAACCCTACGATTGTTTGCGTATCGAAATGCAGGTGAAAGAACCGGGTCTGGAAATGCGTACACGTACCACCAGCCTGGACGCCAGTTTCAGAGGCAAAGACGAGCCTCTGCACGATGCCTATGAAGATCTCTTATTGGACGTGATCGAGGGGGACCGTACCCTCTTCCTGCGATATGACGAAGTGGAGTGGGCCTGGCGCACCGTCGATCCGGTGCTTAGAGTCTGGGCCATGGAAAGGGACTACATCCACACCTATCCGGCCGGCACCTGGGGACCACAAGAGACGAGACGTCTGTTTGAACGTGAAGACCAGTTTTGGCGCCACTCCCTGGATCCGAATGGCGAATAACTGCTCGTTTTAATTGGCATTTTTCTTGAAAAATATAAACACGCCAAGCGGTCTCGGTTTTTCAGGTCGGTGCACAAGGTCTCTAAACAACGAACAAAAAAGATGGGTATGGGTAACAGAGCTGTTAACTTTTTGAAAATAGGCGCGTTTTTCGTCTCTCTGGTGTTTGGGTTGCTTCCTGTGTCGGTGGCTGCAATGGATCTGGTCACCTTGAGCCCGGTGGACGAAGGCCCCAGAGATGACAGTTTTCTGGCTTTCCGTGATAGGTTGAAGCAGATTGTTCAATTCAAAGAGCCTGAACGTCTGGTGGAGCTGGTGGATTTCCGCGTCGTCAATGGCGTGGGCGAGCCTGCGGGAATGAAGGCCTTCTCCGAAAAATGGCGTATCGACGCCATCGATAGCCCTATTTGGAAGGAATTGGAATATATTCTCAACAATGGGGGCGGATTCATTCGCTCGGAGCTGGGCGTGAAATTTTGCGCGCCGTATGTCTATAGTCATTTCCCAACCGAAATTGACGTGCGCAATCATGTAGTGGCTATGGGTGAAAATATACAGATCAAGGAAAACCCGGAGCTTTCTTCCAGCACCGTGCTTACCGTTTCTCACGCCGTGTTACAGACCTCCAATTGGCAAATCATCACAGAAGAAGACACCAAGATTGACTGGCTCAAGGTGAAAGTGGGTGAGAATCAATGGGGCTATATCAATCGCACTGAGGCACGTGCCCCTAAGGACTACCATGCCTGTTTTTCCAATAGTAACGAAAAATGGCGAATTTTTTCCTTGGAGAAAAACTAGAGAAGTTCTACTGAGCTACACTAGCCTACCTACAATCGCAGCCACACTGTTTAACTACTGCAGCGTCACATTCCACACAATATTGTCACGAGTAATATTGTCTAAATTGGAAGAGTTAGACTCATCATTTCGTACTGCGCCAGAGATATCGTATACCTTAGCGGTCACTTTGTAGTTGCTGCTTTGTGCGGTGCAGCAGGTAAAGCTGGTCGAATTACTTAGCGTGAGTATGTCGTTCACATACCAGTCCACTTGCTGCACCGTGGCCCCTATCGATTGTTCGACCGAATAGGTAAACTGACCTCCCAATGCATGAGATACATTGGTCTCCACTCGGTCAATAAATATATCACCATCGGGAGAGTCCCCTAGGTACCTCTGTGGGAGAGTGCCTACAGGCAAAAAACTAAAGAAAGTTTTAGAAGTGGCAAAAGGCATGAGTGAATCGTATAGTGCAAGAGTCCAGGCCTCAAGGTTTACGGCATAAAAGGGTTGGCTAAATTCGCGCATCATGGAAGTGAAAGTAGGCCGCCAAACACCCAGGCTGTAGTAAAGCCCGCCTTCGAATACATCCACATTCGGGTCATCCAACCACAAATTCCATTTCACTGTTGCGGTATCATTATTAATTGTAAGATTTGGATAAGGAGGCTCATAGCTAAAACTTGCTTGCAAACCCCCTAGCGTGTTGTCAATGTATTCATCACCCAGGCCTGCAAAGGAATGCCCCATTTCGTGTAAAATAGTATCTAGCCATGACGCAATAACCAGGGGATCTGATGAGGAACTTACATTTGAAACCGCTACGCTGGCACCACCCGTGCCGCCTCCGGTATCCGTGTTGACCAAGACAACAATTTCATCGTATTGAGGAACCACGGCGGAGACAGCAATTCTTGCTGTCGTTGAATCGACACATAACGCGCGCCGAATATTAGGAATGCAGTAGAAATGTGCTTCCAGAGGAGTGAGCTCGTCTAAATTACTAGTGGGAGATATGAGATCTAGTCTGTGTATATTCCATGCGGATACCTGCTTGGCGAAAAGCGGATCGTAAGTAGAAAAGTGGTCTATGTATTTTTGAACGGCATCCCGGAATCGGGGTTGGTCCGTAGCTGTAAAAGCATCGCCTATAATGACAAGATCTACTCCCTTTCCATCAGAACGTCCTTGCAGCAGTGTTGATGTGGCAAGTGGATAGACCTGGTAGCTAACAGTAGCGGGTTCGGATACGGAACCCTCGCTGTTGACAGATGCAAAGGTAAAACTATCAGTACCTACGAAGCCCGCATTGGGTGTGTAGACGACGGTAGCCGAGCCCCAATACTGGTTGAAGGCAATCGCTCCCAGCGTGCCATTTACTGGTGCTTGCACAATCTTGTAGCCTGTAATAGTACCTGATTCGGTTGAACCAGTTAGGCTTGCAACCCTTGCCATTCCCATAGTGGTATTCAATTGATATGAATTAGCGGTGGGTAGAATTCGAGTTTCAATCTTACCACTATCCCCAAAGCTGCAGGCGGAGAGGCTTAGCAGTGCAATCAAGAAACTGATAGGGAGTTTGAAAGAGATTTCTTTTACAATTATTTTATTCATAAAACAAATATCCCTACTTGAAATATTTCGAAACATCGATCGCCTTTACCGTTAGGCCCGAAGACGTTTTGAGGCTTTTACGTGAAGGACTGATTTCTGCGCTGCTTTCGTTGATCTGAATCATCTTGATATTGCTCTGCATGGGAAAGCGTAGGGTGAAACTGCCTTGTTGCTTTTTGTGGTACTGGTGATAACTATCGCCATTTTCATCGGTAGTGTTTGGATCAAAACTGGATCGTGAAAAACGTGGGTTACGCACGCGTTTCGACATCACCGGCTGGTAGCTGGCATCGAGAAAGTGCACGATGATGTCATCAGGAAGAGGAGGGCGCTCGTTCATTTCCGGGTAGGCCTCGGGACGTGTCCAGGCATTGGTAACAAAATAGTCATCACCCATAAACTCGACAATCATCATCAAGGTTCCGTTGCTTCCATTCGCACTCGCGCTCGTAGTGCCTAGCGTTAGTCCGGCTAGGAGTGAGAACATGAGAGCAGATAGGAGTCTTGATGTTCGATGCATGGCCTATTCCTTGTGGTGATCCAGCCCTGCGCTGGAGATGGTGCGGTTAAGAGTGAGTGAATATTTCCTGTAGTTAGAAATCCTGATTTCCGGAACTTAATCTTATTCTTATCAGCAAGTTCAAATCTGTATAAAACATATCGGTTTGTTCGTTTGAAATCATAATTTGTAGGGGAATGTAAATCTGTGATCCGGGTTGCAAATTGTCGAGGCTGATTTGGATCAATTTTAAGGCCGACATAGCCTTGGGTTCACCGTGTAGAGAGTAGCGTTCCTTTCCTTTATTGGGTTTCTTGTATACGCTTTTAGTATGACCGAAACGCACTACATCCTGTTTAATATTGCTCTAATTCTAATTTCTGCTCGCGTGTTTGCGGAGCTATTCTCTCGCATGGGTGCCCCGTCCATTATTGGTGAGTTATTCGCTGGGGTATTGCTCGGCCCGTCATTGTTGGGATGGATTAGTCCCAACGAAGTGATCAAACTGCTTTCAGAAATCGGGATTATTTTGCTTCTATTTGAAGTAGGCTTGGAAACGGATTTGGGGCGTTTGGCCAAGGCAGGCAGCAAGGCGACAGTCGTCGCATTTATTGGCTTTATTGCACCCTTTTTGTTGGGCTTTGCGGCCAGTCACTATCTTTTTGGTCTCGATGTGTTGATTTCTCTGTTTATCGGGGGAACATTAACCGCCACCAGTATCGGTATTACTGTGCGAGTCTTGTCCGATCTTGGGCAACACAAAAGCAATGAAGCCCAGATCGTGTTGGGCGCAGCCGTGATAGACGATTTACTGGGCGTTTTTTTACTGGCCGTTCTATACGAGTTCGCCACCAGTGGAACAGTAAGTCTGGAGTACACGGGAAAAATTATTTTGTATGTCGGGGGTTTTGTCATTCTCGCGCCCGTCCTTGCCAAACTCGCCTCGCCCCTGTTGAAACACTTCCACAAACAAAGCCAAACCCCAGGACTAATCCCCACGGTTCTGGTTTCTATGGTGCTGATATTTGCTGTGTTGGCCCACTTTGTCGGCGCTCCCTATATTTTGGGCGGCTTTGTAGCGGGCATCGCTTTATCACGTCGTTTCTTTCTGCCTTTTGCTGCGGCCCTGAAAACAGACCCGGAATTTGTTCAGCACACCCATGAACAAATGAAGCCTATAATCCAACTCTTTACACCGATTTTCTTTGTCATGGTGGGGCTGTCTTTAGATTTGACCGAAGTGGACTGGGGAAGTGGTTTTGTTTGGACCTTTTCACTATCCATGCTGGCGTTGGCGATACTTGGAAAATTAATCGGCCCCTGGTTTGTGAAAGAACCCAATCATGTGCGGATTGTCATTGGAATGTCCATGGTGCCACGTGGGGAGGTGGGGTTGGTGTTTGCGGAACTGGGGGCTACAGCGGGAATTTTGAAAACAGAAGTCTATGCGGGACTGGTCCTGGTGATCGCCTACACAACATTGGCTTCACCATTCTGGATTAAACAATACTACAAAAGATTTTCCGATCGTGTCCCGGACAATTAGCGCAATCCACGCACCAGGTATGAGCCGAGATTATACTGTTAGCGAGTCCTCTATCTCTTTTTCTCGAACTTGTTTGCTGCTGAGTGCGGCTCGAATGGTTTCCAGCAAAACATCCGTGGCCACTGGTTTTTGTAACACGGAAAAAACGGGATCATTGGGCAAGCCGCCTTCCTCCAGTTGGTCGCTGTAGCCAGTGCACAATATGATGGGGACCTGCTCAGAGTAGGATTTCATCGTACTTGCCATATCAAATCCACTCATGCCCGGCATGGTTTGATCTGTAATAACCAGATCAATCAAATTGTGATTTTCTTTGAAAAAGGCAAGCGCCTCTTGGCTGTCATTAAATGCCTGGACGTGAAACCCATGCTGTTTGAGAAGTTCTTTCAGAAACAAAGTGATTGAGACTTCATCATCCACAAGCAGGATTTTTTTATTTGCTACACTTTGCGGGTGCTCCTTGTTATCTGTGTTGTCGCGCTTGTTTGTGGTTCTGCTTGTGTTAACGGCGGCGGGTAGCAATAAACAAATATCCGTACCTTTATCAATCTTAGAACTTAGCAGGATGTGTCCATTGTGTTGGTGAATGATGCCGTGGGCCATGGAGAGGCCCATGCCACTCCCTTTGCCTATCGTTTTTGTGGAGAAAAAGGGCTCAAATACCCTGAGCTTGTCTTTATCAGGGATTCCCCTTCCTGTATCTATGATTCGAATGCCGACGTATTCGCCGTTGATTTCCTTGTGACAGGAATCACACACAACCTGCTTTACTTCTTGCACTTCAGATGAAATGACTATGCTGCCACTGGCATTTTCGATCGCATCTTTGGCATTGAGACACAGATTAACAAGGACTTGTTCGATCATGACAGGGCTGACACTGACTTCCAGTTCCGGATTCAGGTTCTCAATGCGAAAATTGATGGTGCTTGGGATGAGTGGTCTCATCATCTGGCTAAGTCTGTCCAGGATAGTAGAAACGGACAGTGTTTCCGGTTTCTCTATATTTCCCTCTGATCGACCAAAGGCAAGCATCTGTGCAACCAGCAGTTTAGCCTTATCTCCACTGGTCAAAACATAGTTTAAATATTCTTTCAATTCCCTGTTGTTTTGCACCACTTTCTCGTTGGCCGCCAGTTCGGTGAACCCTAAAATACTGGCCAGCAAATTATTAAAATCATGCGCGATTCCGCCTGTCAGTCTGCCCAGCGATTCCATTTTGTGTGCTTGCAGTAACTGCTGTTCCAATCCTTTTCTAATTTCTATCTCTGCTTGCAGAGATTTCTGCCCTTTTTTAATTTGTCTATTTTGACTCAACATATAAAGGACAGTTAGGACCAGCAAGAAAACGACTAGGGCTATCGAAATCAATTGTTCTTTATACTCATCATACAAAAGCTCGAATGTGCCCATAGTTGAGGGGCTGTATGGCCCAACACGCAATTTTTTTAACAGGCTGTTGACGGGGCTATAGTCCTCGGGGCTGATCCAGGCGACGTACTTTCCCTTTATGGCCGCAGGGTCTTCGCTTTTGATATCGAAAAGCGCGCTCATCACCTTGTTTTTCAATTGGGGATTAGCGTATTTAGTGGCTGAAAATAGCCATTCTGGATATAAATCAGTACTATGAAGAAACGGGAAATCGGGATTTTTTTTTCGTCCCAGTATTTTGAATTCATTGAGATTGATTTTTCCCGCTTTTGCAAGACGCTCCAGCATATCGGTGCGCACGGACCCAGCATCCACCTCACCATTTTTAACAGCGTAAACCACATCCTGTTGTTTACCACCGGCAAAGCGTAATTCCTTTAAATCAGTATAGGGATTCAAATCGTAATTCAGCATTTCGCCCCAGGCCGCCCGCCAGCCGCCAAAACCCAGCTCATCAACGGCAATAAAGGTTTTGTCACGCAGGTCTGGGATATCGTTCAAATCATCATGGTCAGCGCGTGTGAATATTACCGAACCAAATTTTGCGTACCCTTTTCCTTGCCTTTTATTGAGCAAGGTGGCCAGTGGCTGAGAACCATAGCGCAGGCCAAGTTCCACAGAGGAAGCGGGATTTGTGAGATGAAACATGAAGTCGCCGCGCGAAACTGCTTCATTCAAGGCGCTGTTATTTTCAAATGGCACCATAACGAAGCGATAGCCGGGAATCTTCTCAGAAAGAAAGTCTGCGGTGGCTTGCCACTGTTCAAATCCGCTTTTAACTCCCTTATTTGCTCTAAGGGCAATACGCACATCTTCTGTAGCCGCAGCATCGCAGCTGGCAAAAAAAATTAGCGCAAAAACAGTGTATAGAAAAAGGGGGCGGATATACCTAATATTCATAAACGATCAGATGGAAATTATCGGAAATGTAATGATTTCATCATAGAGCGTTATTGCAAGGTATGCCAGTTTTTTGTACGAAATGATTGAGCAGGCAGTTGCGGCACCAAATTTGAGGAATTCGCTTTGTCTAGATGGAGATTAATTGAAGTAATAGATTCGCCCAGGTTAGCTCCTTAATATCAGGCCACATTGGTGCTTGCTTGGCCTGCATTGGTGATAGATATCACGCCTCCCCAGGAGCATGTGCAGCGACTGTTATTATTCAGAGCCGGTTGTCCTCCCACCTGCACCGTGGGAGAACCTGGAGCCCAGGGAGAAACGGGCACGGGGACGCAGGTCTGTGGGGTAAGTACTCCTTGGGCGCTTGCGGTAGCCGCTGAAACGGTGGGATTTGCCATGGAACTACACATTCCAAACGGCATAATATTGGTGTTGGTGATATTATTACTGATGCGGGCGATCGCGTTCGAACTGCTATTTGTTCTATTTTGTGGCGGGACGTTCAATGTGCCAGGCGTTGTGCCAAAGGAACAGCTAATTGATGCAGTGTTAACGACGAGTATAGCCATGGGTTTGACCTCAAGATTTTTTCTAGTTTAAATTGACAATACCGCCGCGGATATTTGTTTGTGCGTTGGCATCGATATCGATATTGACTCCGGCTTTGATCTCCAGATTCTGGGTGGCTTCCAAACAGAGATTGCCGGTTGCTTTAATGTTCACATCCATACCTTCAATTTCTATTTTGTTATCCCGTATCGTAATCTTGGCTCGTGTTGTGGCCCCCATCATTCCCTGGCTAATCCAAATTTCCCCGTTTTCGCCGGTGGTAATTTCAACAGAGTCTTCACCCTTTAGATCTACATATTGTCCGGAAACAAAGGTTCGGCGATTCGCCGACAGTTCTGCGTTACACTCAGAATAGACAATAGCATTATTTTCGGCATACACAATGGCCACGCCTTGATTTGGTATGGGTGAGTTGTTCTCCGGTCCCCCCGTTCGGATACCGCCTAAGATGGCAGTATCAGCATAACAGATCAGGTTTTTCTTTCCGTAGACCGCAGTAGCTGTTTCAGCGCCCAATATATGGTAGTAATCCTGGGCCGGGTCTACAAAAGTGGTCAGCCCTTCTTGCGGTAGATCGCTTGGCCACATGCTTCTTAGTCTGTTGTCTAGCGCCCTGTTGAGTGCTCTGGCCGGTCTGTTCCAAAATCGCTGTACCTTTAGTTTCACTTCTTTATGCTGAAACATTCCAATCAACTTAGAAATCAAGCTAAAGACACCCTCTGATGCCATGGCGCCTTTGAAAACACTGTCTGCAATCTCTTCGTCGTTCGCAGTTGATCCGCTCTCAAAATCGGTCTTGGCCTCCAGAAACTCAACTGTTTGGAGGTGAGTTCTTTTCATCACTGTATCCAGATCTCGCTGGGGGTTCTCAAAACTACGGTGTTGATCGAACCACGTGGCAAACAAGTCACGTAACTCTTGGGGCGATACGGTACAACTGACCGAATCTGAAACAAACGCAGCGGGTTCAAGCGGGGCACCACTATCGTTTCGTTGAAAAAGATTCTGGAATACGGTATTGGCGTCAGCCGCATGGGCAAATATTTGCGTGTCTTTTCCTTCCAGTTCTTGTATGTCGCGGCCGTCTGTTGTAGTGCTGGGGTAAACGTTAACGCCGAAACCCAAACGGTTTTCGTTTGCCAGTTCAATACCTAGTATCAAGTCGGTATACTTGTAGTCTTCATTGGCCTTCAGTGCTTTTTCCAGGTCCTTGCGCTTGTCCTCCACCGTTTTTCGCGCAGTCAATTTTTCTTCTTTACTTCGAGAGAACAGGAGCAACTGGTCTATGAAAGCCTGCTCTTCGGTCGTATGAGGAGAGCCCGAGGTAGTGGCGTTTGGGAACGCATTCAAAACAGCTTCTAGACGTTGCGCATCTTGTTCATATAGATCGTCCAGTTCCTTCTTTTTGTTGTAAACCTCTTCTTCCCCTTCATTCACGCATCCTTCTTGTTCGTTGATGATCTCCTTCTGAACAGATTGTACGGTTTTCAGTGTGACCGAGCCCAGTGCGCCCAGAGTGGTGAGCATGCCTGCAGCAAGACCGAAGTAGTCTAATACCGATTTATCAGACTCTTTTTTCGCAATAGAGGTAATTCCTTTGGCATTCTTCGTGGTAAAAAATGAATAGACTGACTTGAAGGGCGACATAACGGTTTTGCCTATGCCAGAGATCGCGGTGGAACCCCCCGCAGTCGCCAGGAGCAATCCGTCTTCGGGGCCATTCGGCGCACCCATTTGGATTGTGGTGCCACCACCGTGTGGTGTTGTGAGCTTGATGCGTTGGCTGCCGCTGTTGTCGTCTATATTAATTTCATTCCCACCCCCGGTGCGAATAATGTTTCGTCTGTGATTTTCTGCATTTACCGGGCTGGGGGTTCTCGCATTGGGTACCGCTCCAACTATCACAGGGCGATCCAGGTCTCCATCTATGCATGTCCAGATAATCTCGGTCCCTTTACGCAGAGGAAAATGGAAGCCTTGGTTCGAGCCGCTGCTGGGTTGGGCCATGCGTATATAACGTGAGGCTTTGCCTCCGCCCGTGGACGTTAAGTCGAAAGGCATTACAACCTTGTATCGACCAAATTCGTCTATTTCGGCATAGTCTCCTTCGCCTGCACCGTCTATATGGGCGTTCATAATGCCGTACAGTTTTGGGATAGGGGTGGCACGTTGGGGTCTGTATGCCATGCTAAGCGGTAAGGCGCTAAAACTGTTTCGGTAGCTGGTACTTTCCATGTGAGTAGTGCCGGGTTTTAAGGTGGACAAGTCTTCTAGCGCACCTTCGTGTCGAACTTTCGTGATTAAATATTCCTGATTGGATGCTTCACGATAATGTCCAGCAAGCGTAAAGACATGGCCGACACGGAAATAGGCGCAATCTGATGCGCCTGTATAAATATTTTTTCTCGCACTGATTTCCTCAGCACGAATCTTTGCTAACACCTCGCCTTCGTCTGGCGTTTTGAAATGTGAGCCATATTCGGATAACAAGCCGACTCCATTCGATTCAATACTGGCAGTGGCTTTTAGCGGGGTAGTGGGCTTTCGATAGTTGTAATCGCTGATAACGACTTTATTGGGAGTTCGGGTC
>JAOUPJ010000394.1 GCA_029879945.1 Gammaproteobacteria bacterium | reverse complement strand
ACAAGCCTTTAACTCACCGGCCGCTATTCTCCCAAATTATTGCCAAAGTGGAAACCCTAGAAACAAAAAAAGCGGCTTACGCTGAATCAAATTCAGCGTAATCCCTTACTATTTTGTATTTTGGAAAACGAGACAGACTAGTATCAGTCTTTAGTGGCGAGCTTGACCAAACAGGGCAGTGTTAACCTACCGCTCCCTTGGGCTCATCCCCAGAGTTGCCATCACTACCGTCGGTCTTCTCGCGCTGTATGCGCTCATAGATCTCTTCACGGTGTACGGAAACCGATTTGGGTGCATTCACCCCGATTCTGACTTGATTTCCCTTAACGCCCAGGACAGTGACTTGTACATCGTCGCCAATTATAAGGGTCTCTCCTACGCGCCGAGTTAGAATCAGCATTTCCTACTTCTCCTTATTTACCCCACCCTGAGGCGGAATGACTACTCAACCTCCGTTCTCAAGAATTATCGTCTACGGTGTTTTAAAACTTTATGGAAAAGCTGGGCGAACTACAGTCGAACAGGGCCAAATGGGGCACCGGTCACAAAAACCGAGGATAAACTGGCTTATAATTTTTTGATTTAACTAGAATTATACTAAAACTGCGGGAAAGCAAGTTTAATACCAAAAATAATTGATAGTAAACACTAGCTCACCCGCCAGCGCTTTATGCCTGTTGCTCTAAACCGAAAGCGCTGTGCAATGAACGCACTGCCAACTCAAGATATTTCTCATCAATGGCCACAGAAATCTTGATTTCAGAAGTGGATATCATTCTTATATTAATCCCTTCCTTCGCCAGAGCCTCAAACATGGTGCTGGCAATCCCGGCATGAGAACGCATCCCGACACCAACCAGGGAAACCTTCACAATCTTGTCGTCTCCGATGACTGAGCGAGCCCCCATCCCTTCTGCCACTTTTTGCACAATCGCTAAGGCCTGTTTATAGTCATTGCGGTGAACCGTGCAGGTAAAATCGGTGGTTTTACCGTCGGCTCCTGTATTCTGGATAATCATATCCACTTCGATATTGGCCTTACCGATAGGCCCCAGTATGCTGTGCGCCACGCCTGGCTGATCAGGCACACCCACTACAGTCAGTTTGGCTTCATCGCGATTAAACGCGATACCGGCAATCAATGCTTGTTCCATTGTTTCATCCTCGGCACAAATCAAAGTTCCGGACCCATCCTCAAAGGAAGACAGCACCCGTAAAGGAACCGAATACTTACTGGCAAATTCTACAGAGCGGATCTGCAATACCTTCGCGCCCAAACTCGCCATTTCCAGCATTTCTTCATAGCTAATACGATCAATCCGACGCGCCTTGCTTTCCACACGTGGATCGGTGGTATAGACACCATCCACATCGGTATAGATCTGACACTCATCAGACTTCAGCGCAGCTGCCAAGGCGACTGCGGTCGTGTCCGAGCCACCGCGCCCTAGCGTCGTAATATTTCCATCTTTATCTGTACCCTGAAAACCGGCAACAACGACCACTCGACCTTCGCTCAAATCTCTACGAATGCGGGCATCATCGATTTCCTGGATACGGGCCTTGTTAAATGCATCATCGGTAAGGATATGGACTTGAGAGCCCGTATACGACCTGGCTTCAACCCCATGCTTATGTAGCGCCATAGAAAGTAAGGCGATAGTGACTTGTTCACCCGTAGCCAGAAGCACATCCAGCTCACGAGGAATCGGTTGATCGCTGACTTGCCTGGCGAGATCCAGAAGGCGGTTGGTCTCGCCACTCATGGCTGAAACAACCACGACGACCTGGTCACCATTCTGATGAAATTTAGCGACTTTTTTCGCAACAGCATCAATGCGTTCCACCGAACCCACTGATGTACCACCGTATTTTTGAACAATCAGGGCCATGACCTGCCAGTAAACCGTCGTTAGATAAAGGAGGCGGGATTATACATGATGACGTGCGCGGACAAAACTAGCTCAATTGACCGCGGGCCCAGTCTTCCACCGAAGCCAGTGCAGCCGGCAACTTATCAGGCTCAGTACCACCCGCCTGGGCCATATCAGGTCTACCGCCCCCACGCCCTCCCACCTGAGTGGCGACGTGATTGACCAGATCTCCGGCCTTGATACGGGCTGTGGCGTCTTTGCTTACCCCGGCGGCCAAACGTACCTTGCCGTCTTCCACAGAGGCCAGCAATATTGCCGCTGAGCCCAATTTGTTCTTGAGCTGATCGACGGTATCTCGCAGGGTCTTGGCATCGGCTCCCGGCATCTCGGCGGCCAGCACCTTAACGCCAGCAATTTCAATGGCATTGGCTGTGAGGTCAGAACCCATGGACGAGGCCATCTTGGCCTTCATCTTGTCCAGTTCTTTTTCCAGGCCACGAACCTTGTCCACCAATTGGGTGACCTTCTCATCCACCTGGTCGCGCCCCGTCTTTAACAGTGACGCGATATGTGCAATGCGCTGTTCATTACTTCGAATCCAGTCTTCCGCCAGGGGACCGACCACGGCCTCCACACGACGCACGCCGGCGGCAACACCGCCTTCTGATGTCACTTTCAAAATTCCGATATCACCGGTGCGTGAGACATGGGTACCACCGCACAATTCGCAAGAAAACTCACCCATGCGTAGCACGCGGACCTCGTCCCCATACTTCTCGCCAAACAGGGCCATGGCACCACTGGCCATTGCCTGCTCGATATTCATGAGATTGGTTTCCACCGGATTGTTCATACGAATCTGTTCATTGACCAGCGACTCGATCTGTTCCATTTCATCGGCAGAAATGGCGCTGTCGTGGGAAAAGTCGAAACGCAGTTTATCGGCCTGTACCAGCGAACCTTTTTGTTGCACATGCTTGCCCAGGACT
>JAOUPJ010000393.1 GCA_029879945.1 Gammaproteobacteria bacterium | reverse complement strand
TCATTGCTATTGAGTCAGCTCCAATTTTTGAAGCACTATAAGGTGACTGAGGTTGTAAAGGGTGTTTTTCATCTATAGGAACATACTTCGCAGTTCCATAAACTTCACTTGTCGATGTATGGATGACACGCTTACATCCGCTCTCTAGGGCTGCTTGACAAACGTTTAATGTTCCACGTACATTTGTGTCCACATAACTATCAGGTGCGGCGTAAGAATAGGGTATAGCTATTAACGCCGCCAGATGAAATACAATGTTAACATCCTTTGTTAAACTCCTGCAAAAATTTGGATCTCTAATGTCTCCTAAAATAACCTCCAAGCTATCATTCTCTCGGATTTCATCTAACCAACCCCATGATCCAAAAGAATTATATTGACAAAGAGCTCTAACTTTGTAACCCCTTTCAAGCAAAAGCTCAGTTAAATGAGAACCAATAAAACCGTCAGCTCCGGTTACGAGAACCAGCTTGTTAGACTCTTCACTCAATTTTCCATACCTTTTTCTGTTTCTATAAATTGATGCTTTATAAAGCCGGGTAACGACAACTTCTGAAAAAACTCACTAGACTCCTGAAGAGCTATATAATTCCCCTGATCGACTAGGCTACCTCGCTCAAAAACTAATATAGAGTCGCACTCTTTAATTGTGGACATCCTATGAGCAACCATAATAAGTGTTTTTCGTTTTGTCAGCTTATTTAACTCATTCATAATTTGACGCTCCGTGGCCCCATCAAGTGCACTGGTAGCTTCATCCAAAACCAATATTTCGGGATCACGGTATAGAGCTCGGGCTAATCCAATTCTTTGTCGTTGCCCTCCACTCAATCGAACCCCACGCTCTCCAACTTCGGTTGCATATCCCCCGGGGAGGTCGCTGATTATGAAGTCATGAATTTTAGCCGTTTTTGCTGCAGCCTGTACTGCACCGAAGTCTATATCCTCTTCAGCAACACCAAATGCTATATTATTCTTGACACTCTCATCCGTGAGATAAATACTTTGAGGTACATATCCGATTTTCTTTTGCCACAAATCCATATTTGACTTATCAATGAGCCTTCCATCAACATAAATACACCCTGATTCGGGCACCAACAAACCTAGCATTAAATCAATCAATGTTGACTTTCCGGAGCCCGTACCACCTACTATACCAATGCTGGCTCCATGAACGATTTTTAGGCTTATGTCGCTTAAAGTAACTTCAGAGACTCCGGGATAGTTGAAACTTACGTGTTTAAATTCCAGAGAGTCTTCGAAAGACAACTCACCTACAGCTACACTAGATTCATTCAAACGCTCCTTTACCGGACTTTTTTTGTGGCCTAAATCTTGACATAGAACATCTAGAGAAGGATAGTTATTTCTCAAAACCGACAAACCAGAAAGAATGTGCTGCATAGCTGGCATTAGTCGGTAACCAGACAGAACATAAAAAGCCATAATGGGAATTACTTCAGATAGGTTATTACTGTTACTAATCAGGTACAATATGATTAAAATCATGCCACCAAAAGCCAACGCTTCGAGCGCATATCTGGGCACAAGAGTTAGTGTTTGACTTAATGATTGAGAATGCGCGTACTCCAAAGAGGGTTTCATATATCTTCTAAGAAAATGTTCTTCTGCTTTATTCAGCTTTATTTCTTTTACCGCCCCTAGCGCTTCATTAGCCGCCTTGTAGTATTGTTTTCCACTCTCTACTATCTTCTCGCCCAGACTACCTAGACGTTTTCTTACGAGTAGGTACACGATTCCGTAGGCACAACCTAATACGCTTACAACCACAAACGCTAAAACCGGATCAGCTATAACAATAATTGCCGAAATAAAAAGTACGACAAACAATTTTGAAAATACTGTTATTAGAGGAGTTAATACCCCTAAAATTACTCGTTGTACTTCTAAAAATATATTTTTTGTTAATTCAGATGCGTTTCTGTCTAGATGAAATACGTACGGCCGATCCAAATAGGATTCTAACACCTTAGCGGACAAGTTATAGCCACACATGTGAGTAAATCGAAGGACAAACCAAGTAAGCAGAGAGGCAAACAAGTTACTAGTCAATATAACCACTAGAACTAACATTCCAAGGAACGACAAAAAAGAATTTATATCTCCGAATTCGATGTACTGGTAAACAAACGCGAGATACTTGTTTGATTCAACAATTGAAGGATCTGTTAAAACAGCCATAAATGGCAAAACCGATAGCACACCGAGCATTTCTACAAAGCCCAAAACAACAGATGCTAAGAATAGAAAATATATCTTTCTCCGCTCTCCGCTTGAAAAGAGATCGAATAGTTTTTTTAATATTGAAAACACTGGAGTAGATAACTTAGTTAAATTTGAAAAACACAGTTTTTAAATTTTATTAAGGAGAAAGTTACTAAGTCCTGGTCCAGACACGTTTTCGACCAACTAAAAGTCGACATGCATCGGCTAATGTATTTGTAACTTTCCTCCCTAAAAGCTCCTCTAAAATCGCTCGAACAGTAGCTCTACTCCAATAAAATCTCATAAACATGGTTTTTTTTCGAAGTCCTATTTTCTCCCTAGCTTTAATGACTTCTTTGTACTTAAGTCTAACGTTATTTGAGCTAGTACTAATACCACCATAGGTCATACATGCTACATTCACCGAAGGTATGTATATCGCGTCATGCGAACACAAATATCTGAGAAGCAGATCATAATCACCTGCTATTTTAAATGTTTCATCAAAATTCCCAACTTCCGAAAATAGGGATCGATGATGCATCATTCCCGGGTGAGGAATTGTCATTACTTCAAAAAACCGTTGCTTTGCCATTGGCCAAGGTCTTCCAACATTTTTTAGTGTTTTTTCAGATT